>CACZSZ010000114.1 GCA_902783945.1 uncultured Lachnospiraceae bacterium | reverse complement strand
CGAACAAAGATACTTCGGGGATGTCTCAAACGAGACATCCCCTCTTTACCAGAGGGAGAGATATATGGCAACAGTGTTTAATCACAGAGAAATTGAGCAGAAATGGCGCGATAAATGGATTAAAAGTCCTGTCAATGTCAACGACGGCAAAAAGCCGAAATATTACTGTCTGGATATGTTCCCATATCCGTCGGGAAACGGGCTGCATGTCGGTCACTGGAGAGGATATGTGATTTCCGATGTATGGAGCCGGTATAAAATGATGCAGGGACATTACCTGATTCATCCGATGGGCTGGGATGCGTTCGGACTTCCGGCAGAAAACTATGCGATCAAGACAGGACAGCATCCGGCGGTCTCTACCGCTGAGAATGTTGCCAATATCAAAAAACAGATCGATCAGATCGGCTCCATCTACGACTGGGATATGGAAGTCAATACGACCGATCCGGCCTTTTTCAAATGGACGCAGTGGATATTTGTTCAGATGTTCAAAAAGGGTCTGGCCTATGAAAAGGAATTTCCGATCAACTGGTGTCCGTCCTGTAAGACAGGTCTGGCAAATGAGGAGGTCGTCAACGGCTGCTGCGAGCGCTGCGGAGCGGAGGTTACAAAGAAGAATCTCCGGCAGTGGATGTTGAAGATCACGGAATACGCAGACAGACTTCTAAAGGATCTTGATAAGCTGGACTGGCCTGCAAAGGTCAAAAAGATGCAGACTGACTGGATCGGAAAGTCCTATGGCGCGGAAGTGAATTTCCCGATCAGCGGAAGAGAGGAAACGATCACAGTCTACACTACGCGGCCTGATACTCTGTACGGTGCCACATTCATGGTACTTTCTCCCGAACACGAACTTGCATTATCGCTTGCCTCGGAAGAACAGAAGGCTGCTGTTGAACAGTATATCTATGAAGCATCCGTCAAATCCAACGTTGACCGCATGCAGGCAAAAGAAAAAACAGGTGTTTTTACCGGAAGTTATGCGTTGAATCCGCTCAGCGGAGATAAGATCCCGATCTGGCTTTCGGATTATGTACTGGCTGATTACGGCACAGGTGCGATCATGTGCGTGCCGGCACATGATGACCGTGACTTTGCGTTTGCAAAGAAGTTCGGTCTGCCGATCGTTCAGGTTATCTCCCGCGACGGAAAAGAAGAAGTTTTGGAGGAAGCCTATACGGATGCGGAAGGCATTGTGATCAATTCCGGTGAATGGAACGGAAGACAGTCTTCTGAACTAAAGAAGGAAGCACCTGCCGAGATTGAAGAAAAAGGATTTGGGAAAAAGACGGTCAACTATAAGCTTCGTGACTGGGTTTTTTCCCGGCAGAGATACTGGGGAGAACCGATCCCCATCATTCACTGCCCGAATTGCGGTAATGTGCCCGTCCCGGAAGAGGAGCTGCCGCTGGAACTGCCTCAGGTGGAAAAATATGAACCGACAGGCACAGGAGAATCTCCGCTGGCTGCAATAGATTCCTGGGTGAACTGCACTTGTCCGAAATGCGGTGCCGCCGCAAAACGGGAGACGAACACTATGCCGCAGTGGGCCGGTTCATCCTGGTATTTCCTGCGTTATATTGATAATAAAAACGATAAGGAACTGGTATCAAGAGAAAAAGCAGATCAGTACCTGCCGGTCGATATGTATATCGGCGGTGTGGAACATGCCGTTCTGCACCTCCTGTATTCCCGTTTCTGGACGAAATTTCTTTATGACATTGGTGTAGTTGATTTCGATGAGCCGTTCATCAAACTGTTCAATCAGGGCATGATCACCGGCAAAAACGGGATCAAGATGAGTAAATCCAAGGGGAATGTCGTCTCACCGGATGATCTTGTGCGGGATTATGGCTGTGACTCCCTGCGTCTGTATGAAATGTTTGTAGGTCCTCCGGAACTGGATGCTGAGTGGGATGACCGCGGTATTGACGGCGTCAATCGTTTTCTGAGGCGTTTCTGGACGCTGGCCTGCGACTCTGCCGAAACAAGAACCGAGCCTACAAAAGAAATGATCCGTGTGCGGAATCAGCTTATTTATGATGTCACGACCAGGCTTGAGAGTTTCAGCCTGAATACGGCGGTCTCTGCATTTATGGAGTACAACAATAAGCTGATCGATATTGCCAGAAAAAATGGCGGTGTCGATATTGAAACAATCAGTACATTTACACAGCTTCTGGCTCCTTTTGCGCCGCACATCGCAGAAGAGATCTGGGAACGCTGCGGACACAAAGACAGTATATTCCATTCCACATGGCCCGTGCATAACGAAGAGGATATGAAAGAAGATACGATTGAACTGCCGGTTTCCGTCAACGGAAAGACACGTGCCGTAATATCCGTACCGAGAGATATCAGCAAGGATGATGCTGTGGCTGCTGCGAAGGAAGCAGTTGCATCGAGACTTACCGGAGAGATCATAAAAGAAATTTATGTTCCCGGCAGAATGGTCAATATTGTCGTCAAAGCTTGATCATGATGAACATCTAGTAAAATGGAGAAGGAGACATCAGCATGAATATAGATTGGGCAAATATCGGATTCGGATATATTAAGACAGACTGGCGGTATGTTTCCAATTTCCGGGACGGAGCCTGGGATGAAGGCGTTCTGACACAGGAAGATCAGATAACCATGTCAGAATGCGCCGGTGTTCTTCAGTACGCACAGACGTGCTTTGAAGGACTGAAAGCATATACGGCGGAAGACGGGAGGATCGTAACTTTTCGTCCCGATCTCAATGCGGAAAGAATGACAGACTCAGCCAGGAGGCTTGAGATGCCGGTATTTCCGCCCGAGCGGTTCATAGATGCCGTTGAAAAAGTAGTGAGTGCCAACAGGGAATGGGTTCCGCCGTACGGTTCCGGTGCCACGCTGTACATAAGACCGTATATGTTCGGTATGAATCCGGTTATCGGAGTAAAACCGGCGGATGAGTACCAGTTCCGTATGTTTGTTACACCTGTAGGGCCCTATTTTAAAGGAGGAGCCAAGCCGATCGTTATCAAAATCTCTGATTTTGACCGCGCCGCACCGCACGGAACGGGGCATGTTAAAGCCGGATTGAATTATGCGATGAGTCTTCATGCTATTGTCACGGCTCATAAGGAAGGTTACGCGGAGAATATGTATCTGGATCCGGGTACACGGACAAAAGTTGAGGAGACCGGCGGCGCCAATTTTATTTTCATCACAAAAGATGGGACTGTCGTCACACCCAAGTCTGACTCGATCCTTCCTTCTATAACCCGCCGTTCTATCTGCCAGGTAGCAGAAGAAATACTTGGTATGAAAGTAGAACACAGAGAGGTACTGCTTGAGGAAGTAAAGGATTTTGCCGAGTGTGGTCTTTGTGGTACAGCTGCCGTGATCTCTCCGGTAGGAAGGATCGATGATCACGGAAAGGAGATTGATTTCCCGAGCGGTATGGAGGAAATGGGACCGGTGATCCGGAAACTGTACGATACGCTGACAGGAATACAGCTTGGCCGTATTAAAGGTCCGGAAGGCTGGATCCACGAGATCCCGCTTGCCTGAAGCTCATGACTTCAGATAAAACGCTGTTCAGAGAAAATGCGGGAACAGGACAGGATGCTGTCCCGCTTCTGGATGCTCTGCGGGAGTTTGCCTCTGCCGGACCGGCTTATTTCCGGATACCGGCTCATCGGTTTTCCCGCGGTGTGGATGAATGCCTGCTGCATCTGCTTGGGGAGAATGTGTTCTGCGCGGATCTGACGGAGGCGGAGGGGCTGGATGATCTGCATGCGGCTTCCGGGGTCATTGCAGAAGCGGAGAAGCTTGCCGCGCAGCTCTGGGGTTCGGAAGAATGCCATTTCCTCATAAATGGCAGTACCTGTGGAAACGAAGCCATGCTGCTGGCCTGTCTGAAACCCGGAGAAAAAATACTGCTTGCCAGAAATGTACATAAATCTGTACTGATGGGACTGATCCTGTCCGGAGCTGTTCCTGTATGGATACAGCCGGAGGAAATTCCGGGTGAAGAATTGGAGGGTCCCGTATCGGCTGAAACCGTGAGGCGCGCACTCTGCGCGGAACCGGAATGCCGGGCGGTCATGCTGGTCAGCCCGACATACTATGGGGTCTGCAGCCCGCTGGATGAGATCGCGGAGGTCTGTCATGCAAGACAGATACCTCTTCTTGTCGATGAAGCTCATGGATCGCATCTGTATTTTATGGATGATGTTCCTGTCGGAGCACTGAAAGCCGGAGCAGATCTTGTCGTGCAGAGTGTACACAAGACCGGAGGCAGCATGACACAGTCATCTCTTCTGCATGTTCAGGGAGACAGAATCGACCGAAACCGGCTGCGGGAAAGCCTTGCACTTGTCATGAGTACCAGCCCCAGTTATGTGCTGATGGCATCTCTGGACGGAGCGAGACACCAGCTTGCCATGAATGGAAGAGAATTGATGCAAGATGCCGGACGGCTTGCTGCACTGTGCAGAAAGAAACTGAAGGAAATTCCGGGAATCCGTGTATTTGAAAATGCGTTTTGTGATCCTTTACGGGTAGTTTTTTCTGCAGTGGCCTGCGGTATCTCAGGAACGCATCTGCAGGATCTGCTTTTCCGGAAAAGCAGGATCAGTCTGGAATTGTCAGATTCCGTCTATGTAACTGCCGTGATCACATGGGGCAACACGGAAGAAGAAATAAACAGGCTTATAAACACCGTGCGTGAAGCTGCTGTGGAGGCCGGCGTCTCTGAAAACCGGAAAGAATTTGACGCTGCGGCTTCGGCAAAAGAAATACTGCGTATCAGACCTAATGTAGTCTGCACGCCCGGGAGAGCATGGAATGGAGATAAGATACCGCTTCTGCTTGAATCCTGTATTGGAAAAACTGCGGCAGAAGGTGTGATCCCGTATCCGCCCGGCGTTCCTGTTCTATATCCCGGTGAACGGATCACCGAAGAGGTGCTCGGACAGCTGCTGAGGCTGCGGGAGGCACATGTTCCTCTGCACGGCCCGGCTGATCCTTCACTGCGCGCCCTTCGGATCCTCTCATAAGTACATATGATCAGTATTGCCATATGCATGTAATGTATTTTGCGGAGTATGACAGCTTATTTTCAAAGGAAGTGTATATGAAGTGTATTTCTTGGAATGTGAACGGACTGCGTGCATGCCGGACGAAAGGCTTTGATGAGATCTTTCGTGAGCTGGACGCAGATTTTTTCTGTATTCAGGAAAGTAAACTGCAGGAAGGACAGACAGATTTTGCGCCCGAGGGCTGGTATGGTTACTGGAATTATGCGGAGAAAAAGGGCTATTCGGGAACAGCCGTATTTGCCAGAACCGAACCGGAGCAGGTTACATTCGGCATGGGAATAGAAGAACACGATCATGAGGGACGTGTGATAACACTGGAATATCCGTCATTTTTCTTTGTGACGGTATATACACCGAATGCGCAGAATGAGCTGAAACGTCTTACGTACAGAATGCAGTGGGAGGACGATTTCCGGTCTTATCTGTGTGATCTTGATGCACGCAAACCGGTTATCATTTGCGGCGACATGAATGTTGCCCATGAAGAGATAGATCTGAAGAAT
This sequence comes from uncultured Lachnospiraceae bacterium, assembly GCA_902783945.1. GTDB lineage: Bacteria > Bacillota > Clostridia > Lachnospirales > Lachnospiraceae > Bilifractor. The sequence goes on along the minus strand of CACZSZ010000114.1, from coordinate 2,016 downwards.
CCCTCAACTAATCGCAGAAATGCAGGGTTTACTGATGAAGAAAGGGAAAAATTCAGCAGTCTTCTGGCTGATGGCTTCACAGATACTTTCCGGTTTCTTTACCCGGATACGGTTATGTACTCGTGGTGGTCATACCGGTTCCGCGCAAGAGAGAAGAATGCCGGATGGAGGATCGACTATTTTCTGGTATCGGACAGACTGAAGGACAGGGTAAGAGATTCTGTAATCTATACGGAAATTATGGGATCTGATCACTGTCCGATTGGCCTGGAACTGGAGGAACCGATATGAAAAAGGACTTTTATGAAGTGTCCCCGGCCAGCCCGCTGGTCGCCGGTGTTTTTCGGAGAGAGGGAGAAACTGTTTTTGTTTTTACAGCACCTGAAAAAGCCGCAGTGGAGCTGTGTCTTTTTCATGAAAATGAGAATGAGCCGTTCCAGGAGATCCTCATGACAGAAGAATACAGGACAGGATCCGTATATGCGGCGGCTGTATCACTTCCTAAGGAAGAAAAGATCACTTATTTGTATCGTGTGGACGGTGTATATATCACAGATCCATATAGTACGGCTCTGCGGTCCGTCAGCACAGAAAATGGTACTATGTTATGCAGTGTAATACCGGGACCGGTGAAGGCGTCAACTGTTCCTCTGAAAACCCCATTTGAGGACTGTGTACTTTATAAACTGCACGTGCGCGGCTTTTCCATACAGCGAAAAGGCGGATTGAAAAATCCCGGGACTTTTGCAGGTGTGGCAGAGAGTATACCATATTTCCATGAACTCGGTGTCAATGCACTTCTGTTTATGCCGGTGTATGAGTTTTTTGAAACACTGAAGAAACCGTATTTTGCTTCTGTTCAGACAGATAAACAGGACCTGGAAGTGAGACGGAATTACTGGGGGTATGCAAAAGGATGGTATTTTACTCCGAAACAGTCCTACAGTTCTGCTGATGATGCCGATACAGAATTTGCTGATATGGTCGATGCCCTGCACAGGGCAGGTATACTGTGCATTGCGGAATTTTATTTTGAAGAAAATGAAGATCCACGTCTTGTGACGGATGTACTCCGGTACTGGCTTCTTAAATACCAGCTGGACGGATTCCGTCTTGTGGGGAACGGAGGCTGGCTGGCTGCTGTTCAGAGAGACCCTCTGCTGAGCGGCACAAGGATGTTGTTCTCGCACTATGAAGAAAACACAGCAGAACCGGTCCGTGAACCGGGAAAGAAACAGATTGCCGTTTATAATACAGCGTATGAGTCCTGTCTGCGGCGTTTTCTGAAGGGCGATCCGGAAATCTCCACAGGAGAAGTCGCCTGGATGCAGAGAAGAAATGCCGTTACTTTTACATATGTTTCTTTTCTGGCCGAGCAGGACGGCTTTACTCTTGCTGATGCCGTTTCTTATGAAGAACGTCACAATAAGGCAAATGGGCAGGAAAACCAGGATGGATGTGCGGTCAATTACACATGGAACTGCGGAGAAGAAGGTCCGTCCAGAAAATTGTCTGTGCGCCGTCTGCGGGAAAAACAGCTGCGCAACGCATTTCTTCTTCTTATGACCGGTCAGGGTGTTCCCATGATCTACGCTGGGGATGAAGTCTGTAATTCCCAGAATGGTAATAATAATGCGTGGTGTCAGGATAACGAGGACGGATGGGTAAACTGGAGCCGTTCCAGATCAGCTGCTGAACTGCAGGATTTTGTGAAAAAAGCAGTAGCCTTCCGCAAAGCGCATCCTGTTCTTCATCAGACAGAACCGCTGCGCATGATGGATTACAGGTCCTGCGGACTGCCGGATCTGTCTTATCACAGCGGGAATGCCTGGATGCAGCAGAGTACACAGATGAAGGCAGCCTATGGGGCGCTATACTGCGGCTGTTATGCGCGGAAAGAGGACGGAACAGAAGATGATACACTGTACATCCTGTATAATATGTACTGGCAGGAACAGGCCTATGCCCTGCCTGATCCTCCGACCGGTACAAAATGGTTTGTAAAGGCTGACACGG
>CACZSZ010000113.1 GCA_902783945.1 uncultured Lachnospiraceae bacterium | reverse complement strand
TGATCTTTCCGTCCAGGATCAGATGCAGCGCCTTGCTGCTGGCGTCAAACGAAAGGATCGTGACATCTCTGCCGGGTTCTATGCCGGCGGACTCCAGAGCTTCTATCGCACCGTAAGTCATATTGTCGTTTTCGGAGTACAGGACATTGAATCCGGTATCTGATGACAGCAGTTTTTCCGTCATTTCCTGTCCTTTGGCCTGAGTGAAATCTCCGGATTCCCGGAATACCAGGCTCCAGTCATCGTGAGCCCCGATGCCGGCATCCAGCCCGCTGGTCCTTCCGATCTGGGCCGACGAGCCGATACTGCCCTGCAGATGAGCGATGCGCAGGGGCGTATCTTCCATATGATCTTCCAGCCATTTCACGGCTTTGTCTCCCTCGCTGCGAAAATCGGATCCGACCCAGCAGGTGAACAGATCCTGATCGGCCGTTTCGATCATCCGGTCTACGATGATCACGGGGATACCCGCATGTTTTGCCTCTGTGAGAACGGTATCCCATCCGGTCTCTCTTGTGGGAGCCAGTACGATATAATCCACTCCCTGATTGATGAAATTTCGGATTGCTGTGATCTGTTTTTCCTGTTTCTGCTGCGCGTCATCCAGGATCAGCCGGTATCCGTTTTCCGGCGACAGGGCTTCCTGCATGCTGCGGGTATTGGCATTTCTCCAGTCGCTTTCCGCACCGACCTGTGAAAATCCCACGACGATCAGATCTGTATTATCCGCGGGATCCGGGGATACAGATTGTGAAGAACAGCCGGCAAAAGTCAAGAGAACTGCAGTCAGCAATAAAAGTTTGCGGGATGCTGCAGCTTTCTTTCCGAATATTTTTCTGACAGATTTCCGTTGTTTGTTCATCGTTATCCATTCTCCTGTATCGTCTGCTTCCGGATACCGACCATGCCTTCAGAAGGAAGACATATAGTGACTTCGGTTCCCTTTCCCTGTTCACTTTCAAAAGAAAGACCATATCCTTCTCCGCAGTACAGCCGGATCCGGCGGGCAACGTTTTTCAATCCCAGACCCCGGTGATTTTCCTGATAGATACCGTCCTGCAGTTCCCGGAGATGAACGGGATCCATGCCGGCTCCGTTGTCCTTCACTTTCAGAAGAAGATCCGTTCCTTCCTTCCTGCCGGTGATGGAGATCGTACCCCGGCCTCTCCGGTTTTTGATCCCGTGATACAGAGCGTTCTCGATCAGCGGCTGCAGGATCAGTTTGGGGACCATATGATCCATCATCTCGTCAGGCACATCGATCGTATAGTTCATGATGTCACTGTACCGGATCTGCTGAATTTCAAGATAACTGGTTGCCTGTGCCAGTTCCGAGCGCAGGGGAATGATATCCTGTCCGTCATTCAGGGAGTTGCGGAAAAAGGTGGACAGGCTGGTGACCATTGTGACGACGTCTTCTTCGCGCTCGGACTCGGCCAGGATGGCGATGGAGTCCAGGGTATTATACAGAAAGTGAGGGTTGATCTGTGCCAGCAGAAGTTCCAGTTCAGCCCTGTGGAGAGACTGCTGGTCTTCTCTCTGCTTTTCAAGAAGCCCATTGATCCGGTTAGCCATTTTGTCAAAATTCTGATCCAGGGTCCGGAGCTCTGTGATATCCGTCTGAACGGGGCTGCCGGAATAGTCATCGGCTCCGAAGCGTTCCGCCTTTCCGGAGAGATCCCGGATGGGATCCGTTATGCGGCGGGAAGTATGAACGGAATAGGATACAATAAAGATGATCAGTGCCGCCAGCGCCGCGACAGAAACGAGGATCAGCAGGAAACTCTGTGTATGAAGACTGTCTACAAGACGGGAAAGTTCCTGCACCTCATCATCCATGAAATCATGCATATAGGTTTCGATCAGAAGAGTCAGGCCCGTCTCGCCCCGTATATTCCGCTCCAGAAGATCCATGCGCTGATCATAGGATTCGGTTTCGGCAATCTCGATCATATAGGTCCGCAGATTGCCGCACATGTCCAGCATACTGCGGACACGCCACTGGTTATCCGGAAGAGAAGTTGTCTCTTCCAGACGGTGCAGCACTTCTTCGGCTTTGTCCAGTTCTTCCATAGGAAGATCTGCCTCCGATACTTCCGAGCGGGGCCGGATCACATGATTGTACATGGCCAGATCCACGGTATTTTTAAATTCTTTGTTGAAGTCTGCCGCTGTATCCGCGCAGAGGAGTGCGCCTTCATACCGGCTGTTGATGGATACCAGCATCAGGATCAGAAGGACCATCACAGAAAGCATGGAGACCGATATCAGGACCAGCATCCGGTTGATCTGCTGCCGGATACTGCGGTTTTTATGCCCGGTCGCCGCCGGGGGTGTAGTTTTCGGATCATTCCCGCCATGTTTTTTCATGCTTTTATTATACCATGTACGCAATAGTACCAGACGGTTTTTATTCGTTTTGAAAAAAAACACTGGTTTTCGAAAAAAAACGTCATTTTTTGTCCTCAAACGATTTCGAAGGATGGCTTTTCGAAAAGATTTCTAGAAAAATCCCAAAGATTCTGAATGTCTTCTTCAGAATTTCCAAATACAATGAAAACATCAGAGAAACTGCAGTGATACACAATTATCAAGGAGGGATATACAAATGAAGAGATTTACAGGTTTGCTTGTTGCTTCGGCCATGGTCATGACCACAGTGCTGAGCGCGGTTGGCGCAATGGGCGCAGAAGATGCGATCAGTGTCGGTATCGTCAATAACCCGCCTTCAGAGTCCGGCTACCGTGAAGCAAACGTCAACGACTTTATCAACGTGTTTTCCGAGGAAAACGGCTATGATGCCAGTTTCTATTACAGCATCAAGAACGACGAACAGCTGAGTGCGGCACGTCAGTTCATCACCGACGGCGTCGACTATCTGCTGATCTCCGCTGCTGAGACCACCGGCTGGGATTCGGTCCTGAAAGATGCACAGGAGGCCGGGATCGGCGTGTTCCTGTTCGACAGAATGATCGACTGTGACCCGGAACTGTTTGAAGCCGCTGTTGTTTCCGACATGGCGATGGAAGGTGAGACAGCCGTCAACTGGCTGCTGGATCAGGGACTGGATGAGTACAATGTCATCCATATCCAGGGCGCGATGGGCAGTGACGCACAGCTCGGACGTACCGGTGCTCTGGATGAGCAGTTTGAAGCCGGCACCATGAACAAAGTCGTGCAGCAGACTGCTACATGGGATGAAGCGGAAGCCAAGAAGATCGTGGAATCCGTGATCAAC
>CACZSZ010000112.1 GCA_902783945.1 uncultured Lachnospiraceae bacterium | reverse complement strand
TATATTTTTGTAGCGGATAAAGATATCTTTGACCAGATCATACCGGTCTTCCTCAGCGCAGCGTTCCAACAGCTCAATCAACTGGCGTCTTCTGAGAACATAGACTCCCGTGGAAATAAGATTGGAACTGGTAGCCATCGGTTTTTCCTCAAACTGTTCCACACGGTAGTCTTCATTCATCTTAAGCACGCCAAATCGGGTCGGATCATCATCTTTGCACTCTGTGCATACAACAGTGATGTCGGCTCGCTTAGCGATATGATACTCGAGTACCTTGTTATAGTCAAGCTTATAAACGCAATCTCCTGATGCAATGATCACATAAGGCTCATGACTTTCTTTGAGCCAGCGCAGATTCTGATAGATCGCGTCGGCCGTTCCGCGGTACCAGTAGCTGTTTGTAGCGGTCACCGTCGGGGTGAATACATACAGGCCGCCCTGCTTGCGTCCGAAATCCCACCATTTTGAAGAAAACAGATGTTCATTCAGGGATCGGGCATTATACTGTGTGAGAACCGCAACCTTCTGCACATGTGAATTGGTCATATTGCTCAGCGCAAAATCTATGCTCCGGTAGCTGCCGGCAATCGGCATGGCCGAGATCGCGCGGCGCTGGGAAAGCTCACGCATCCGGTTGCTGTTGCCTCCGGCGAGGATAATTCCGAGTGCCTTCATCCAACATCACCTTCTTCCTTGATCAGGGCGCCGCCGCTGGCCAGGCCGCCGTCTGTATAGTCTTCTTTCCCGGTCACCCCTGAAAGAACTGTGTTTTTTCCGATCCATATGCCGTCCGGGATCACGGAACCTTCACCGATCGTAGCTATGCCCCACCCGTAGATATTCGGTTTGAAAACATTCGGCACTTCCTCGCCGACGCCGATATGGACATTTTTGCCGATCTGCACACTCTCGGCAACGATAGCCTTGTTGACTTCCGTATTCTCCCCTATGCGGGTATGACGCATGATGATCGAATCACGTACGACCGCTCCTTTCTCGATACGCACATCGGCGCCGATCACGGAATTGTATACCTGTCCGTAAATTTCAGAGCCTTCGCCGATGATACAGCGGTCAGCAACCCCCTCCGGTGCAATGTACTGCGGACGGATCACTTCGCCTTTTGTATAGATTTTCCAGAATTCCTCATACAGATTGAATTCCGGTACGATATCGATCAGCTCCATATTGGCTTCCCAGTAAGATCCAAGCGTTCCGACATCTTTCCAGTAGCCATTGAACTCGTACGCATACAGTGCTTTGCCGTTATCCCTGCAGTAGGGGAGGATATGCATGCCGAAGTCCAGGCTGTTGAGGTCTTTCAGTGCCAGAAGAGATTCCTTCAGCACTTTCCAGCTGAATATATAAATGCCCATGGAAGCCAGATTGCTCCTGGGATGTTCCGGCTTCTCTTCAAATTCTGTGATCCTTCTCTGCTCGTCCGCGATCATAATGCCGAAACGGCTCGCTTCTTCGATCGGAACCGGCATGCAGGCAATCGTCACATCGGCCTTGTTCGCCTTGTGAAAATTCAGCATGAGTTCGTAGTCCATCTTATAGATGTGGTCGCCGGAAAGAATGAGAACATAGTCCGGATTATAGGACTCCATATAAGCAAGATTCTGCAGAATTGCATTTGCCGTACCGGTATACCACTCGCTGCTCGTGCTCTTTTCATACGGCGGAAGAACCGTAACACCGCCGATATTGCGGTCCAGATCCCACGGGATCCCTATACCGATATGGCTGTTCAGCCTGAGCGGCTGATACTGGGTAAGTACCCCGACAGTGTCTACACCGGAATTGATACAGTTACTCAGAGGAAAGTCGATAATACGGTATTTTCCGCCAAAAGCGACTGCCGGCTTCGCCACTTCAGAGGTAAGTACACCAAGTCTGCTGCCTTGTCCGCCCGCCAGCAGCATGGCGATCATTTCTTTTTTGACCATTTGACCACCTCTCTTCAAGTATAATAGTATTAAGATTATAACATAATTTCCATGGAATGTGTATACTTTTGTGTGCTCTGAAATAGTTGAAATTCTTTCGGTCAGACTGTATACTTGAATAACCTGTACGGGTTTTTATATATAAAAACAGATAGAAAAAGAGGAGATTTCCTTTATGTATACTCTTTCTCTCGACCATCCGTGTCACATACATTTTATCGGGATCGGCGGTATCAGCATGAGCGGTCTGGCGGCGATCCTTCTCCGCGAAGGATTTACGGTGTCCGGCTCAGATTCCCAGGAAACCGATCTCACAAAACGACTCACGGAAGGCGGCGCAAAGATCACATATCCGCAGTCCGCCGATAATATTACTGATGATATCGACGTCGCCGTGTATACGGCAGCGATCCACCCTGCCAACCCGGAGTACGCAGCTGCTGTTGAAAAAAATATTCCGCTTCTGACACGGGCAGAGCTGCTCGGCCAGATAATGCGCTCTTACCGGATCCCGATCTGTGTATCCGGCACACACGGCAAAACGACAACGACTTCCATGGCCGCACATATTCTTATGGCCGGCGGCATGGACCCCACGATCTCTGTCGGGGGGATCCTTCCCCTGATCGAAGGAAACTACCGCATTGGCGGCAAAGACACTTTCCTGATGGAGGCATGTGAATACACCAACAGTTTTCTCAGCTTTTTTCCGAAGATCAGCCTGATCCTGGATATCGATGCCGATCATCTGGATTTTTTCAAGGATATAGAAGATATCCGCCGCTCTTTCCGCAAATTCGCGGAGCTTCTCCCCCAAGACGGAACACTGATCATCAATGCCGACGATCCCGCCTGCAAGATGATCACAAAAGGACTGGCCTGCAGGGTCATTACTTATTCCGAAGAAAATGGCAAGGCCGATTTCACGGCTGACCTGATCACGTATGATGCGCATGGAAATGCCTCTTTCCGTGCACTGCACCGCGGGTCGCCGATCGGAACT
>CACZSZ010000111.1 GCA_902783945.1 uncultured Lachnospiraceae bacterium | reverse complement strand
GGCGGCCATAAATCTAATTTCTCATAAAATGTCCGCCGGCATGAAGCAGAGCGGCGGCCATAATTCTAATTCCTCATAAAATGTCCGCCAGCATGTGCTGGGGCGGCGGCCATAAATCTAATTTCTTATATAATATCCGCCGACATGTGCTGGGGCGGCGGCCATAAATCTAATTTCTCATAAAATGTCCGCCGGCTTAGTTCAGTAAGAAGCTTCTGATGGAAATATATTTCTTTAGAAAGGAAAGCCAAAAGAAAAACCAAAAGAAAAACCAAAAGAAAAACCAGTAAGAAAAGGGTGCCGCAGTTTTATATTGGTATTGCGGCACCCCTGGATCCAGATTAGATTGACAAGCTTTTCTTCGCGCGGAAGCGATTCGATTTTTAGATTGACAAGCTTTCCTTCGCGCGGAAGCGATTCGATTTTTTATTTGTTCCAGAAACTCTTCAGCAGGATGCTGATCCGTTTATACAACAGGAGCGTGACCACCGACAGGATTGCACCCTTGACCAGGTTGAACGGTGTGACCAGCATCAGGCAGAACTTGAACAGGCTGTTGACGGACGGATGGATCGCCGCGCCCATTTCAACAAAGGCTTCGACCGGCATGCCGAATGCTTTGCCGTATGCGGGCAGCAGCAGGAAAGCATTGACGAAAGCACCGGTTACAGCCATGATGATCGTGCCGGAGATCAGGCCGATGAGCGCGCCTTTCTTTGTCTTCATGTAACGATAGATCAGGCTGGCCGGGACGACCATCGCGCAGCCGACGATAAAGTTGCCGAGCTCACCGACAAAAGCGGTGTGAGTGCCCTTGACCAGCAGGTGCAGCAGGATCTTCAGCAGCTCGATCAGCACGCCGGCGACCGGGCCCATCGCAAAACCGCCGATCAGAACAGGCAGTTCGCTGAAGTCAAATTCGTAAAAACTGGGTGCCAGGAAAGGCATCGGGAATTCGAACATCATCAAAACGGTCGCGATCGCGCCGAGCATGGCGATCTGGATCATTTTGTGTGTCGTGATGCGTGATTTCTGTTTTGAAGTGACGATGGTGTTTTCTCTTACTGCTTCCATTTTTAATGATCTCCTTTTTGTAAGAATGCGGAAATTACGGGAATTTCCATGTTGAAAAGCTGCCGGGAGATCTTACATAAAAAAACCGGATCACACATGATCCGGGCTTTCTGCACACAAAAAAAGATAAAGCATCTTCTTCCATCCAGACTGTAACTGTTGGTACCGGAGTTTCACCGATTCGATCGCAAAAGCGACTCGCGGACTTTACCGCCAGTGGGGACTTGCACCCCGCCCTGAAGATCTCCTGTTCAATTTACGGGTTCAGTATACGACTTCCCTGCGGATGATGCAACCCCTATTAATACCAAAACAGTACTAAAAAGTACCAGTTATTAATGGAAATAGTGCTATCCGATATCAGAAAAACTGTCACCTGTCCCAAAACCGACCCTGTTTTAAGGGAAAATATCTGTGAGTTTCGTTGGAATCAATACTTATGGGGATTATAATTATAATCGATATAGTATTGGAATATATTCATCTGCAAGATACGGGAGGTTAGATTATGAAGAAAAAAACAGCCTTGTCACTGTTGGTTTTACTCGTGTTTCTGACAGTCTTCAAAGTACCCGTGCTGGCCTCGGTCGAACCGTTTGTCTGGAATGACGTTGAACTTCGCTTTCAGGGGTACAGACTGAGCGACGGCGACTCGCCGTATCTGTCCCTGTATGTCCGGGGCATCAATAATTCTGACCGCAAGATCTGGATCGGCTTTGAAAATGCCACTATAGACGGAACGGAGGTGTCCTGTGCCGGCAGGTCGATAGAACCTCATACAGATAACGGTGAAGACGATCCGAGGATCTTCACGTTCTGGGGAAATGAAGATGACAAGGATGCTCCCGAGGCGATCCGCAATGCGCAGATCCTCGAAATGACAGTTATCCTGGAAGACAATGACACATACGAGCACCTCTGCGAGAAAAAGATCACCCTGGATCTGACTGAACTGAATGAAGGAGCTTCTGATGCAGCGTATTCCACAGATACCACTGATGACGGGGGCGATGTAATCATAACGGATTCAGGCGATACGATCATAGCGGACTCGGGCGACACGATCATAACGGATTCGGGCGATACGATCATTGCGGACTCGGGTGATACGATCATAACGGATTCAGGCGATACGATCGTGTGGGATGACGATGATTATGTATGGGATACAGACGACTACTCGCCCGGACCATCTTCCTACCGCACGCTGCAGAGCGGAGACAAGGGTGACGATGTGCGCCGCATGCAGGAAAAACTGATCGAACTCGGTTATCTGAATGATACGGCGGACGGCAATTTCGGACCCAAGACGGCATCGGCGGTGCAGATGTTCAACGAGGCGAACGGACTGCGCTCGGACGCCATCGCAGACGGCATCACACAGGACTGCATGTTCAGCGGACTGGCAAATGAATTCACAGAGCCGTGGATCCCGGTGGATCTTCCTTATACAGAGTGGAACTATATCACGGGAGAAGGTGCCAGCTACCGGGTCAAGGTGACCAACCTGTCCCGCACGAGGACGATCAAAGGAATCGAACTGCAGTACTATCCCACAGATGTCTGGGGAAATAATCTCTGGGAAGTACCCTATCGCAAGACCACGTTTACGATGCGGATCGCCCCGGGAGAGACCGTGTATACCGACTGGTTCTACATGAGTCCTTCCTGGTATGCGATCGATATGCTCCACGAGGGAGTTTCAAGGATCGTGTTTGAAGACGGTGAGATCCGCGAGAACGACGATATCACCTACTGGACTGTGTCGTTCCGCTGATTCTTCTATACTTCGAGATTTAAATCCGAATCTTCAGATACTGTTAACGGGCAACTATCAGTAACCAACGGTAAGGAGGTATTATCATGAAACGTTTTCTGGCAATGGCGATCGTGCCGGTTTTGCTGGCAGCACCTGTCAGCGCAGGCACCATGGAAAAAGATATAACAGCAGAAGTTGAAGCTGCGCTGGGCGGCGGGACACAGGATGACGAAGACATCCTGTCCGAAGTCGAAGAAGCTCTTGCAGATGAGCCTTGGACACCGCAGCAGATACGGTATCATTTTGAACACAGCATGCTGCCGCGCTATTTTTACGAGCTGCCGGAAAACATGCTGGATGTGATAGCGGATCCGGGCATCTATGCACTCTGGGATTCCGTCACTAACGAAAACGGGGTAGATCCGACGTATCCTGAAGAAGAATATATTGCACACTGGTACATTGCTGAGGATGATACTGTGATCGCACAGGTCGAGATGCCCGAACCGGAAGAGACTCCGCTGTGCTACCGGGTCTATTTTGTATACAATCCTGAGACGGGCTTTACCGGCTATTACACAGCGGAATATGACAACTTCTTTGAAGAAAGCAACATTATCTGCAGTTGGGACGAGGATATGAATCACAGCGTTCTTGCAGACGGTGAGGTTCTTGACAAGAACAGCAGCAGTTACAAAGAAGATCTGCAGGCAGAGGCGGAACTGGTCGCGGAGCTGGCAGAAGTTTCCGGTGAGCTGGCATGTATAGACGAATCCGAAATTCCGGATACCGTGGATTCTTCAGAACCGGCAGACGGCACAGACACGGCTGACATCCCGGAACCCGTAGATGATCCGGATATTCCTGATCCCGAGTATGATGTAGATATTTCCGGTCTGACCGAAATTGCCTGCCCGGAACTCGGGTTCTCATTTATGGCGGATCCCGCGTACGACTGGGATTATGAAGAAGGAACAGGCATCACCGTCTACACCGAGAACAAAGGCAGCATCCCGTATGTGATCGTCTATCAGGACGAAGATCTGATCGCCGAACCTTTTGAGTATATTCAGGAACAGTTCACTCCCTACATGCAGGAAAAATATGGGGATGCGCTGGAGGCGGCGGATGAATATGAAGAACTTGATGCCGGAGGCAAAAAAATTCCGGCCGGCGTGTATTCCTATTATGTACAGGACAAACTGGTCATCATGATACGCCTGTATGACTCCACTGGAGACCGGACTGTGGCTTATACCGCCAAATTCCTTGACGGAGAGGGTGACGCCACATTGGATGCACTGGAAGCGGCAATCCACACATTCGAGGCAGAGTAAGACGGGGATAAGCTGAGCAGGCGCAGGATCCTGCTGGGCATGGACAAAAGCAGTTAACATAATACACGCAAAACGGGGCTGTCGCCTTTTGGCAGCTCCTTTTTTATGCGCTCGTTATGTACTCTCAGTATGTTGACATAAAGCAGGAATAGTTTCACATAGACATTCCTTGTCGTTGACAGTCAAAAAGCACACTGGTATAGTTAAATTTGGTAAATTGCCATAAATATAGCAATTTTTATAATAGGAGTGCTTAGGTGTTTTACATTTTTAGGAAGGAGTTCATCATGAAACACGTAAGAAGGTTCCTTGTTTTAATTCTTACCTTTGCTATGGTATTTTCCAATACCTCGGCAATGCTTTTCGCGGACGAATTGCCTGCGGGCGATTCCTATGAGGAATATCTGTACACGGATGTTCCTTATACCGACGAGTCATATACGGCCGACCCGTATACGGATGGGTCGTATACGGAAGCAGGGCCCGAGGTATTATATTATGATCTGACATTTGATGCCAACGGAGTAGCAGAGACGGTAGATCCCGTTTCTGTCCCCGGCGGAGAATACTATACGCTGCCGGAGAATATGTTCACACCTCCGGCCTGCCATATATTTGGCGGCTGGCAGATCGGCGAGTATATATATCAGCCGGGTGAACAGATCGTGCCGGTACAGCCCGAGACGATCTATGCCTATTGGGTGGAAGATCCCAATGCTGCGCATCAGTGGACAGTCACCTCCTGGGAGTGGGCTGAGGACTTCAGCAGTGCGGCTGCAGTCGTCACCTGTTCTCTTTGCGGGAAGACAGATTCAATCCCTGCAGGAGTTTCTGTCGAAGAGCAGGAAGACAAATATGTGTACACCGCTGCTGTTCAGATCGGTGACACACCTGTATATGATTACAAAGAAGTTCCGAAGCCTGTCGAAGAGCAGGAAGAAGCTCCTGTTGATACTGATACTGCCGGGACAGAGCAGGAAGCGGAACAGGAACAGGAGAAACCTGCCGATCTGCGCTCTACAAAGGGCATGACGAGAGGCGGCGATGGAGCCGATACAACGGAAGAGAAGATAGAACTTGGTAGTTTGATCTGGGTCTCCACCATATCTAATCAGACGTATACTGGTTCAGCGATCACTCCAGCGGTTACGTTCAATGGTAACAATGGGTTTGATCCGGCAGTCCTCGTCGAAAATACCGATTATACGATCACTTACGACAATAATGTCAACGTTGGACGGGCGATAGTCACTGTGGAAGGCATTGGCGCTTACACTGGTGAAGTCAGCAAAAGGTTTAACATTGTTCAGGCAGATATGGCCGAAGTTGAAGTCACTCTTGACAAGTACGCTTTCTTCCCGGATGACGACGTGACGAGGCCTGTTGTTGAATCCGCAAAGCTGGGAGATTACGTGCTTACTGCGGCCGATTACGATGTTTCTTATACTGACGAAACAGGGACACCGACCGATTCGTCAGACCAAGGAACATATAAAGTCGTGCTTACCGGCAAAGGAAACTTTACCGGTACACAGGAGATTACTTTCAAGATTGCAAGTGCTGCAGCTACTATTGGGGATGAAAAGTATGCCACATTTGAAGAGGCAGTAGAAGCTGCGAATGCTATGACAGGTGATGTTGTCATTGAGCTGAAAGAGGACGTGACCTGGACAACGGGCGCTTCTCATGGCAGCACTCCGCTGCTTACGGCCGACAGCGCTGTGAATTCGCTGACCATCAACGGCAACGGCAAAACGCTGACGGCTGTTGGACAGGGTATCGGCTCGCTCCGCGCGGCCAACAATGGCACTCTCATCTTTAATAATATGACCATCAAAGATGAGTCTGTTTCATATGCTGAGAGCAGTTGGGAGCATGGCTATCTTGAATTTGCCGGAAAACTCAACTTCACTGATGTCGCTTTCGTGAATGCTATCGTGCTTACACGCGACAATGGCCAGCAGGAAAACTGTGATGCTACGTTCACG
>CACZSZ010000110.1 GCA_902783945.1 uncultured Lachnospiraceae bacterium | reverse complement strand
TGTGTCAGCGCAGAGAGAGCAGGCAAAACAGATGAGATCGGATGCGATGGGATTGGACGAGGCACCGTCAGAGACTATAACAGCATACAGAAATCTGATCTTCGAGAATATCGGATTTGACGATCTGCTGCTTGCTCATCCGCATGACAGAGAACTGGTTGAGGGCATTACAGATCTGATCCTTGAGACAGTGATCAGCCGGAAGGACTATATCGTGATTGCCAGCAGCAGTTATCCTGCAGAGGTTGTCAGATCCAAATTCATGAAGCTCAATTACTCACACATCGAATACGTGCTGTTCTGTCTGGAGCGGAATACAACCAAGGTCAACAACATCAAGAAATATCTGCTTGCGGCTCTGTTTAATGCGCCATCTACCATTGACGGCTATTACAGGGCCGAGGTCAATCACGACATGTATGGTCTGGCATAATGACCGGTAACAAGTGAGGATGAAAGGACGGTGAGAGAGGATGTTAAAACCAATGACTTTTATGATCAAGCTGATGAGCAAGATCCTTGTACTGCCGTTAATTGCAGTGCTGACGATTCTTCAGTGGATCTGCACTCTGGCAGTGAGTATTTCTATGCTTATCTTTGAACTGGCAGGTGTGATTTTTATTATGGCCGGAGTACTGAGCTTTGCTTTCGGACAGGAGCCAGCATATATGATGTGGCGAATGGTGGCAACCGGCGCCGGAATATGTCTCCTTCCGCAGATAGGAAAATGGATGGCTGTCCGTTTAGCATATATAGCTTTATGCATCACGAATAAAGTTTACTGATGGGAGCTGGAACCATTAAGGTTATCATCAGCTCTATATGGCAATAAGCTGGAGAAGGTGACCCAGACAGGGGACACCTTCTCCATAAGAACAAAAACAAAATTCTGAACAGATCGAAATTGAATTAACGGTCAGGAAAGTGTAAAGGGAGTGTTATAAATGAGTTCAAAAAAGAATGAATATAACCGGACATGGACGCCTGCCATTTCAGCAAAAGAATTTGCGGAACACATTGAAGAGGAGAACTTTTTTCTACGGTATGGAAACCCGGTTCGGATTATAACTGCGGATAACCATGAACTTATTTGTATAGCGATTGAGCTGTACGAGAGAATATTCGGAATGAAGATGTTTCATAAAGCAGTCAAGATGGAAATGAAAGAGGGTACGGTATTAGAGCTTACTTTTCAGGACGGGAAGGTCAAGCAATATGATATGTCAGTACTATTTTCTAAATACCCACAGCTCACTGCGCTTAAGGACAGAAATCTGTTTCTTTCCGGTCAATTGATGGGAGGATATGGTATCGTATGGAATGATGAGCTGGACATTGAAGTAGAAACCATTTATGAAGATGGAATATCTGTGTAAAAGTCATTCCAAAGAAACCATCAGGCTATCATTCATATTACGATTCTTCCTCCATATCTGGCTCATCCCATGCCGGCAGCCTGGTGCCATCGAAATCGAGATGAGCCTTATGAGCCTGCGAATGCTGATACTCCCGTGGAATCTCATAAACCCGGTTTCCTTTACGGAGTCTGGCTCCGGTCTGGTGAAAGTAGAAGGGTACGCTGTATTCCACGCACTGCATATGTGTATCCAGAATCCAGGCATAGTCACAGAGCCTGGCTTCGGGACCTGACTCTCCCCGCAGCTGACGCTTTCAATCTGACTGCCGTATTCCTTCAGATATTTTCGGATGTTGATCTGCTCCAGCATCGGTTCATGCGTAATCGACTTGTGAGGAAGAGGAAGAGACAGGAAGACCGGCAGCCGGCGGTCCGTCCAGTACTGGTTTTCACAGGTGCAGCTGATCTGTACATTGTCATATCCGGCACATCCCCAGTCCGCCGGCAGAGCGGCCTGTATCCGTTCAGGCCGTTTGGTAATCATATAAAAGTTGCAGTCACTGCGTTCCCTCATCATGGCCCAGGCTTCCGTACGCCATTCATCCGCAGCCGGGTGGAAGAAATCGGAGGTAAAGCAGGTGAAGATCGTGGAACCGGAAGGAATTTTATAAAGGCCTTTAAAGGGACCGGTTCGATAGCGGCGGACCGGAAGATTAAAGGCGGCCGTTTTATGGACGATACTCGGATCTTTTCCATATTCCCTGTCACGGCGGATCATATAGCAGTGCAGGCAGCCGCTCGAAGCGGGATCACACCCGTGCCATCCATTCCATGTAACCGTAACAGGAGGGCGG
>CACZSZ010000109.1 GCA_902783945.1 uncultured Lachnospiraceae bacterium | reverse complement strand
TACAACGCGGACGACGAAAGCTATGTCAGACAGTACGAGAACGTACCGTAAACAGAATACAAAAATGAAGAAAAAGCTGGTAGGCCTCTTTGTGACGGTCATACTGGCTTTAGTCGGTTTAGCAATCCGCATCACGTATATCAATGCGACTGACGGAGACAAATATAAACGTATCGTCATGACGCAGGCCCAGCAGCAGTATGACAGTCATACGATCGTTTTTCGGCGCGGGGACATTACTGACCGCAACGGGACGCTGCTGGCCACCAGCGAAAAAGTCTATAATGTGATCCTGGACTGTAAGGTTGTCAATACCGAGGTGGAAGATGCCGAAGGCAATAAGGAACAGCGGTATGTCGAACCGACTGTCAGGGCGCTTGTCAGAGTTCTCGGTATGAATGAAAACGAGGTCCGGAAGCGTCTGACCGAGGACAACACGAAAAACAGTCAGTATCAGATCCTTCGAAAAAATATTTCCATTACCGAAAAAAAAGCATTTGAGGAGTATCTTAATCTGGACAGTGAGTCAAACGGCAGTCTGTCGGAGGATGAGATCCGTGAGAGACAGAATGTACGCGGCGTCTGGTTTGAAGAAACATATGAAAGAACGTATCCGATGCATTCGCTGGCGTGTGATCTGATCGGCTTTACATACGACGGCACATCGGCTGACTGGGGTATCGAGGGATATTATAACGATATCCTGAATGGTACGAACGGAAGGCAGTACGGCTATTTTAATACGGATGCAGACGTCGGACAGACGATCATTCCGGCGGTAGACGGCAGAAATATTTCTTCCACGATCGATGTGAATATCCAGCAGATCATCCGCAAGGCACTGGAAAACTTTAATGAAGAGATGGCCACGGATGCGGCACGGATGAACGGAGCCCGGAATATCGGGGTGGTGGTCATGGATCCGAACAACGGAGAGATCCTCGGAATGGATTCCTCCCGATGGTATGACCTGAATGATCCGCAAAACCTGGATCCGTTTTATTCACAGCAGGAGCAGGATGAGATGGATGATGCCGCCGCCCTGGATGCACTGAGCCGGCTCTGGTCCAACTTCTGCGTGTCCGATGCATATGAGCCTGGTTCCGTTTTCAAACCGATCACGGCGGCTGCGGCTCTGGAGACCGGTTCCATCAAGCAGAATACGATATTTTACTGCGACGGAGGTGAACAGGTCGAAGACAAATATATCCAGTGTGATGTTTATCCGGGATCGCACGCGGAAGAGAGCCTGCAGGAGGCTATCATGCATTCCTGCAATGACAGTCTGATGCAGATCGCATCAGCCATGGGGGAATCAAATTTCCTGAAATACGAGGAAATGTTCGGATTCGGCATGCGTACGGGGATCGATCTGCCGGGTGAAAACGCTGGTCTTCTGTTTTCGGCAGAGAATATGGGTGCTGTGGAACTGGCTACTTCATCGTTCGGCCAGGGCTTTACCTGTACGATGATCCAGGAGACGGCAGCGATCGCTTCCCTGATCAACGGAGGATACTACTATAAGCCGCACGCAGTGCGGGCTATTACAGCGCAGGACGGTGCTGTCATTCAGACGGTCGAACCGGTGCTCGAACGCCGCACGGTGTCTGAGACAGTCAGCAACGTGATCCGGGAAGACATGGGAACTGTCATGAGCATGGAAGGTACCGGTTATCTGGCCAAGATTCCGGGGTATTCCATGGGGGGAAAGACAGGAACAGCAGAGAAGCTGCCGCGCGGACAGGGAAATTATGTCTTGTCCTTTATCGGTTTTGCACCGCTGGATAATCCGAAGGTCGTTGTTTATGTCACAGTGGATGAACCGAATACTGTGGCACAGGAAACAACTGTATATGCGATGAGCATTGCCCGAAATATCTTCAGTGAACTGCTGCCGTATATGAATATTTATCCTGATGAGACCGGATTTGATTCCTCCAACGTGTATACACGGATGATCACGAACCTTGACCTGCTGTCATATAATTATCAGACAACGGAGTATGGTGCTGTGATCGACGGAAGCGGAGAACTGACCTGGACATCTTCGCGAAAGAATCAAAATGATGCGGATACGGAAGACACATCGGATGATGATTACGCGGAAAATATCACCTACTCGGAAGACGGTACCGTGATCTGGAATGACCCGGGATATGCATACGATCCGGAGAGCGAGGATGCCTATCTGTTCTCGGACGGCACAGCGGGCACAGCGGCAGACGGGACTTCCCTGCCTTCTCTGGCAGGTGAAGAGAATCAGACGGAGACAGAAGAAAACAACAGTTATTTCTCCGACGGGATGACCAATGAAGAAGCGGCCATGATCGAACAGTACTGATCACGGGTCAGAGTACAGATCTTTTCGCGGACCATTTTGCCGATGGAGAATACGTATATGGAGGATAAGCAAACAACATGAAACTGACGGATATACTTCCTGCCCTCGTGGCGTTTTTCATAACTCTGGTGTCAGCACGGATCCTGATCCCATGGCTGCGCAGGAAAAAAATGGATCAGACGGAACGTGCAGAGGGCGTGGCTTCACATCTTAAAAAAGCAGGCACGCCGACGATGGGCGGTCTTGCGATCCTCGCAGGAATTCTGATCGTTACCCTGATCTTTATGCCGGGACATCCCAGGCAGGGCGCAGTCCTTTTCCTGACGATCGGATTTGGGGTGATCGGATTTCTTGATGATTATCTGAAGGTGTTTTTAAAACGTTCCGACGGGCTGATTGCCTGGCAGAAACTGCTTCTGGAGATCGTGGTCACCGGTGTATTCCTCGTGATCCTTATGCGCGGAAACGGTGTTACTCTGCAGATGCGGGTGCCGTTCACCGAAGGGACAATGGTCAGCATGGGCTGGTTTGCCGTGCCATTTGCATTTCTGGTCATTCTGGCAACAGTCAACGGTGTGAATTTTACTGACGGTGTGGACGGACTGGCTTCCGGTGTAACGGCGGTCGTTGCCGTATATTTTGCCCTGATCTCTTTCTGGAAAGACGGCGGAATTACCCCGATAAGTCTGGCTGTTCTCGGAGCGCTTATGGCATTTCTGCTTTTCAATGCTCACCCGGCCAAAGTGTTTATGGGCGATACCGGATCACTCGCGCTGGGCGGATTTGTAGCCGGAGCAGCTTATATGACACAGCGGCCGCTGTATATTCTGATCATCGGGATTATCTATGCAGTTGAACTGGTTTCTGTCGCCATGCAGGTAACATATTTCAAGCTGACGCACGGGAAACGGATTTTTAAGATGACGCCGATCCATCATCATTTTGAACTTTCCGGCTGGTCAGAGACCCGTATCGTGGCGGTATTTATGGTCATTACGGCACTGGCCTGTCTGCTCATGCTGCCGTATTGAGCAAGATTTGAACTGAATTTATAAGAAGGTGTTGCACATGTTTGAGTTTGAAAATAAAAATGTACTTGTTTTCGGGACGGGGAAAAGCGGCATTGCTGCGGCGAAACTTCTGCTGAAAGCCGGGGCTGTGCCGGTTTTATACGACGGGAATACAGAACTGGATCCGGAAGAAATCTGCCGGAAAGTGGGAACGAAGATAAGCGTTCTGCTCGGAGAGATTCCGGCCGGCAGGATCGGAGAGATGGATCTGCTGATCATGAGTCCGGGTATTTCCTGTGAGGTGCCGTTGGTCGGTGAATTCCGGAAACGGAATCTTCCGGTGTGGGGCGAACTGGAACTGGCGTACCGGACAGGACGAGGCCATGTAATGGCAGTGACCGGAACCAACGGCAAGACGACGACAGTCACACTTCTCGGCAAGATCATGAAGGATCATTACCGGGAAGTGTATACAGTTGGGAATATCGGTATTCCTTACACAGATGTGTCGATGCGGCAGTCAGACGAAGCCTGGACTGTGGCGGAAGTCAGCAGCTTTCAGCTGGAGACGATCGAGACATTTCATCCGCAGGCTTCTGCTATTACGAATATTACAGAGGATCATCTGAACCGTCACCATACGATGGAAGAGTATATCCGGGTAAAAGAACGGATCACGGAGAACCAGACGGCGGGTGATATCTGTGTCTTGAATTATGAGGACGAGGTACTGCGTGCTTTCGGAGAAGCACAGACAGCAGTCCGTGTGATCTGGTTTTCCAGCGTGCGTAAGCTGGAACAGGGGCTGTTCCTGGATGAAGGAGCCATTATGCTGGCAGATGAAGATGGTGTGCGCCCGGTTGTACGCCTTGACGAGCTTCAGATCCTTGGGCAGCACAATCATGAAAACGTGATGACAGCTGCTGCAATGGCTTATTACGGCGGAGGGGTTCCAGTGGAGGAAATCCGCCGTTCGGTCATGGCATTTGCAGGTGTAGAACACCGGATCGAGTTTGTGGATGAGGTCAGGGGAGTACGGTATTACAATGATTCCAAAGGAACGAATCCGGATGCGGCAATCCGCGCGGTACGTGCCATGAAATGGCCGACGATGCTGATCGGGGGCGGGTATGATAAAGGTTCTTCTTATGCGGAATGGATCAACAGTTTCGGAGATACAGTCCGCTATCTGGCCCTGATCGGCCAGACCCGTGAAAAAATTGCGGAAGAAGCGATAGCCTGCGGTTTCCCCAGGGAACAGATCGGTTTTTTTGAGAATCTGAAAGAAGCTCTGACAGCCTGTGCGCAGCGGGCCAGAAGCGGCGAAGCGGTTCTGCTGTCGCCGGCCTGTGCCAGCTGGGGGCAGTTTGACAATTACGAGCAGAGGGGTGATCTTTTCAAACAGTATGTCAGGGAACTGGCAGCAGAAAAGGATTGACGCAGAACAACAACTGTTCGGATCCGGCATTCTAGCAGCCGGTGTGGGAGAAAGTGCTTGCGGAAGAAGGCAAAGACAATTCTGATAATACTGATACTGACCGCAGCCGCGCTGACAGCTGCGGCCTCGTACTTTTTATACTCTTTTTATGTCCCTGATGAACAGGCCGAGGTGCTTGGGAATATCCGCTACACTGATGCCGAGATCCGGCGGATGGCCATGCCCGGGTTTAAAGAGCACAACAGTCTGTATCTTCGCTACCTGAGAAAAGAAATCGAACTGACAGACGTTCCTTTCATTGATTCCATCGAAGTGGAATATCTTTCTCCCAACCGGGTTCGCCTTCATGCCAACGAAGAGTATCCTGTCGGCTATTTTCTGCAGGACGGTTACCGCTTGTATTTCAATTCTTCCGGAATCGTGACCGAAAGCCTGGAAGACGCGTCAATGAGAAAAGAAGAGGAAGAGCAAAAGGAAGAGAAAGAAAGAGACGAAACAGAAGAAATTATGGCAGAGGGAGCATTACAGGAGCCGGAAACAGGAGCGGAGAGTGATACAGCTTTTCGTCCTGCATTGACAGATGTCTCCCAGGTGAGCGGACTTACGGAAAAACCGTATGCAGTAGGAGAACAGATCCAGACCGATAATACGGAGATTTTCGGAACTTTGATGACACTTGGCAAGCTGGTCAATAAACTGGATATAAGGCCGGATGAGATCCTGATCGAAGAAGATGAAACAATAGCCCTCCGTTACGGGGAAATACTTGTTGACATTGGGAAAGATACGCTTCTTGATGAAAAAATGTCCCGGGCAGCGGCTATCCTGCCGCAGCTGGAAGGCATGAAGGGAACACTTCATCTGGAAAACTTTACAATGAGTACAATAAATATCATTTTCAGCGCGTACCAGGAGGAAATGCCGGAAGAAGATACCGATAATGATGATGCCTATGCGCAGGATGAGTCCTATGATGAACTGTATATAGAGGATGGATCCTATGATGAAATGTATGCGCAGGATGTATATTATGATGGTACATACGTACAGGATGAGTATTCAGAAGAGGCGTATTATCCGGAAGAAATATACGGGTACTGACAGGAGCCGGAAACGCAGCGGCACATTTAAAACTTTTGTAATTTTTTGTTGATTAATCGCGTGAATACCGCTATTATAGTATGTGTATAGCCATCTCAAAGGAGGAACCGTTTTGTTAGAGATCATGACCAATGAAGCAGAGTCTTCAGCAAGAATAATTGTTGTCGGCGTCGGCGGAGCAGGAAATAATGCTGTGAACCGCATGGTGGATGAAGCCATTGGCGGCGTCGAATTTGTGGGAATCAATACAGATAAGCAGGCACTTACACTGTGCAAGGCGCCGACCGTCCTTCAGATCGGTGAAAAGATTACAAAAGGTCTGGGTGCGGGAGCAAAGCCGGAAGTCGGTGAAAAAGCAGCCGAAGAAAGCGTAGAGGAGATCCGCAAACTTCTTGAGGGAGCGGACATGGTCTTTGTCACCTGTGGTATGGGCGGCGGGACCGGTACAGGCGCTGCTCCGATCGTCGCCGGTATTGCCAAAGAACTTGGCTGCCTGACTGTCGGTGTCGTAACAAAACCGTTCCGATTTGAAGCAAGGACGCGCATGGCAAATGCACTGAGCGGTATCGAGAAATTAAAAGACAATGTCGATACTCTGATCGTCATTCCGAATGACAAGCTGCTGGAAATCGTAGACCGCCGCACGACAATGCCGGAAGCTCTGAAGAAAGCTGATGAAGTCCTGCAGGAAGCCGTACAGGGTATTACAGATCTGATCAATCTGCCGGCTCTGATCAATCTGGATTTTGCGGATGTGCAGACAGTCATGAAAGACAAGGGTATTGCCCACATCGGTATCGGCGAAGCCCGCGGAGACGACAAGGCACTGGAAGCTGTTCAGGAAGCTGTATCCAGCCCGCTGCTTGAGACTACGATCGAAGGCGCGAGCCATGTCATCATCAATATTTCCGGTGATATCAGTCTTATGGATGCCAACGATGCTGCCAGTTATGTACAGAATCTGGCTGGCGACGATGCCAATATCATCTTTGGTGCCATGTACGATGACACAGCGGCAGATACTGCGAAGATTACAGTCATTGCCACAGGCCTGGATGATGCGACGGCACGCACCGCTAATGTTGCAGAATCTAAAAAGGCAGCTGCAGCCAAGAAACAGAATTCCTTTGCGAATGCCGGCTTCAAAATGCCTGACTTCAATCTGCCAAAGGCAAACGTCAGTGCTCCGACAGCGCCGAGAACACCGGCGAAGGATATCCAGATTCCGGATTTCCTTAAGTAAAACAAAAATATCCGTCCCGCGTTATTCAGAAGAAAGCGGACAGAGAGCATAAGGATAAACCAGTATTTGATCAAACAAATAAGATGGACGGCTCGATTCGGATCGCAGGAACCGGAAAGAACCGTCCACATTGTTGTTTTGGGAAAGCGGGATCGACGTATGGACGCATCATGGATTACAGGACATACACAACTTACGGGATTGCTGGGAAGCCCGGTGGCGCACAGCTTGTCGCCGCGCATGCATAATACAGCATACCGGCTGTTGGGGCTGGATTATGTGTATTTATGTTTTGATGTTACTGAGAGTACTCTGACGGAGGCTGTACGCGGTCTGAAAGCATGCGGTATACGCGGGTTTAACCTGACCATGCCGAACAAGAACCGCATGCTGGAACTGCTGGATGAATGTACTCCGGCGGCAAGACTGACCGGAGCGGTAAATACAGTTGTACAGGAAAACGGGAAACTGATCGGATACAATACAGACGGTACCGGGTTTTTGCGCTCACTTCAGGAAGCCGGAACAGAGATTTACGGAAAAAGAACAATGCTTCTCGGAGCGGGAGGCGCGGCGTCTTCAATCGCTGTGCAGTCGGCACTGGACGGAGCTTCAGAATTGATCATTTTTCTGCGCACCGGCAGCCGTTTTTTTGAACGGACAAAACAGCTGGCTGATGTCCTGAATAGAGATACCTCCTGCACAGTGCAGCTTTGTGACATAGAGGATATCAGCTGCCTGCGTGAGCAGGTTGGCAAATCAGATGTGCTGATCAATGCGACACCGGTCGGTATGGAGCCGGAAACAGACCGGTGTCTGATCCGGGATCCGGCCTGGCTTCCGCCGGGCTTAACGGTCGCTGATATCATCTATCATCCACAAAAAACGAAACTTCTGAAGTTTGCTGAAAAAGCAGGGTGTCGGATCTGTCCCGGTCTTGGCATGCTGCTTCATCAGGGGGCCGAGGCATTTCGGATCTGGACGGGGCAGGAGATGCCGCTGGAACAGATCAGGGATATTCTGTGGCAGCACGGATGACGGTATACACACGAAGCGTCAGATGATACGAGAGAAAAGTACAGGATGACAGAATGCGGAAGTCTGTCCGGCGGTCTTGCACCTGAACCGCGGGTATTGTAAAATAGAGTGACTGTGCTGATACCTCAGATCAGAAGAAATAAGGAGAATGTCATGAGCCGAAAACGCAGCAAATGGAAATTCAGTCCTGCGAGAAAACGCCGTCCGGTCGAACGGACGTTATTAGTAGATTCGGAGAGAGAAGAAATCTCTGCAGAGCCGGATATTGCAGAAGAAACAGCGGCGGAAGAGGCTGTGGCAGAAGAGGTTGCTGCGGAAGAGGCTGCAGCAGAAGAAGTTTCTGCAGAAGAGGCAGCGGCGGAAGAGGCTGTGGCAGAAGAAGTTGCTGCAGAAGAGGCAGTGGCGGAAGAGACTGCAGGGGAAGAACCCTGCATCGCGACAGTGCCTGCTGAAGATGCTTTCGAGACGGAGCAGGAGCTGCCGGAATCTGAAGAACACAGAAATACACTTGAAGAAGTGTTTGGCGAGGAGACTTCAGCTGCCAAAGAACTGCCGGACTATTTCTTTGATGAGGAGGATGATCTACCGGAAGCTCTGAAGAAAACAGCCGAATCTGAAAATGACAAAGATGAAGGATCGGAAGAAACGTCTGTGGACGATATTTTTGAATACGAAGACCTGGACGATGATCAGGAGGATGATTTCCTTGATGAACCGCAGCTTTCTCTGTATGAGCGCGGCCCGTCAGGGAAAAAGCACGGAAAGAAAAAAGAGTCCGGGAAAAAGAAGAAAGACAGAAAGCACGATCTGGAAAAGAAGGGGGTCAGGATCGGGGATCTGGTTCTGGGAGATGGAGAACCGAAGATCTGTGTATCGATCACAGGTAAGACCAGAGAACAAATAATGGAACAGGCCGGAATAATAGCCGATCTCTCGCCGGATCTGGTCGAGTGGCGTGTGGATTATCTGCAGGAGGCAGGCGGAAAAAAAGACATAATAGATATTCTTGTTGCGTTAAAGCGCCTGCTCGGGGATACTCCGCTTCTGTTTACATACAGAACAGAAGGGGAAGGCGGATACGGCAGAGTAGGATGGGGGCATTATTCTGAACTGCTGGAATGGGCTGCCTGCAGACCGGAGATCGATCTGATCGATGTAGAAGCTATGGGGCTCGATGTTGACACCGAAGGTCTGATCCGCATCATACACGGGCGCGGAACTCCTGTTATCGCATCTGTACATTACTGCGGTGAAATGCCCGGGAAGAAAGAACGGAAAGAAGCTTTACGTTTTCTGAAACAGTCAGGAGGAGATATCATCAAGATGGCGTTTACTCCCCGGAACGAGGAGGATGTGCTCGATCTGATGGTATGGACACGAAAGCACAGCAAAAAAATGGAACAGCCATTGATCACAATGGCAATGGGAGATGTCGGCAGAGTGTCGCGTGTGAGCGGCAGACTAACCGGATCTGCCGTTACGTTCGGTTATGTAGGCGAGGCTTCGGCTCCCGGTCAGATCCCTGCTTCGGAATTGAAGAATATACTCGATCAGATTTAAAAGAGATATTTTCAAAGAAGAAACTGCGTGAACGCAGAAGAAAGGCTTGAGAATACCATCATGCGGGATTTTTTCTTAAACGCAGAAGAACAGCTTGACAGAAAGGCGTATGATTTCCTGAAAGAAAACGGGGAGGAGTACGGGCTTTTTGCCTGTTCGGGCGTACATTACAACAATCGTATCAAGCTGGTCTGTTTTACGGAAGAATACCGGCCGCTGGATGAACTGCTGCCGTCTCTGACACTGGATGAGGTGTGCAAAGTATCCAAAGCGATCCTGCACCGGATCAAAGCATTGGAATTGTGTGACAGTGTCTCGCTGGAGAATGTTATCTGGGATAAGGAAAGTGTATATCTGGATGACAAACGGCATGTGCGTCTGATCTGTCTGCCGGCGGTCGTTCCGGAAGAATCTGTACATAGTCAGATCTATGCCAAAAGGGTATATGCGCTGCTGCAGGAGATTGTCTCGCGAAAAGAAGGCGGTGATCTGGTTTGCCGGCAGATCCTGCATCAGCAGGAAAAAAGCTTTGAGAATTGGGATGCTCTGGAAACTGCACTGGACAGACGGACACCGGAAGAAGATGAGTCTCTCGTATTAAAAAGTATCAATACTCCCGATGTCCTGACATTCCTTGTTCATCATGAAGTGTTCCGTATCGGAACAGACCCGGCTGAAGTAGACGGTCTGATCCGCGGCCTGGAGTCTATCAGTCCTGTCCATGCTGAAATAGGCTGGAATGAGATCAGTTTCTATGTGCGGGATCTGAACAGCGAAAATGGGACATTTGTCAATAATCAGCGTATCGAACCGGGGATGGAAGTACCAATAGGGGAGGGAACGGTGCTGCGCTTCGGCGAATACACATTTAACGTAGAGTAACAAACAGAACCTCGGGATATTCGGAGAAAACCTGAAATAATAAGCCCTGAACAGGGAGGCAGCAGGATACTATGGAAGAGAAGCTGAAACAGCTTGTTATTGCAGATACGGTAAATACGTTCCTTAAAAATACGGAAGAAGAAATCATACGCCGCTATGCGGACAAAGTGACAGTACAATTCCTGACAGATAAAGCATACACAAAAGAATACTTTATGGAAGAACGGCATATTGATGTGCTGGTCATTGCTTCCCGGGATTATGACGAAGCCGTGCAGAAGCAGCAGATCGGCCACGTGCTGATCATTGAAGAAGAAATCGGAACAGAGAAGGTATGTCCAGATAATGCAGAGATCCTTCTGCAGTTCCTCCCGGCAGATGAATTTTTCCGCAAGCTGGAAGATGCCTTTCATCTTGCCGAAGGCGGCGGGAAAGAGGAAAAACAGGAAGAGAAGCCGCGTGAAGTTCACGTGATCGCAGTGTATTCGCCGATCGGCGGATGCGGGAAAAGCCTTGTATCCTATGCATTGGCGAAAAAACTGAAAAAGCTGGATCAGAAAGTTCTGCTGGTGGGATGTGATCCGACCCAGAGTGTCAATGTATATTATCCGACTGAAAATTACGCCAAAGAAGAACTGGCCGAAAAACTGATGCATCCGGGAGATGATACATACTGGACGATCCTTCAGAATATTGAACAGGATGAAATATCCTATCTGCTTCCTTTTGAGAAGAACCTTCCGAGTCTGGATGTCGGCATGGAACAGTGGGAAGTGCTGCTCTCAGTCCTCAAGGAGAAACGTGATTTTGACTGGATCGTACTTGATGTGGGGGCGCTGCTGGATCGCAGAATGGCTTCGCTCATGACAAAAATCGATTATCTGATCCTTCTCACAGAGACCAATCAGATTGCCAACCGGAAAATGCAGAAGCTGCTGCGTGACCCGGATTTTCTTCCGAAATGTGAATGTTTCCTTGTTGCGAACGAATATCGCACAGACGGTATGCGGATCGCCTCGGAGTCAGTATTCGGCGTGATCTCGCCGTATACGAACTGGGAAGAAGCTGTTGAAGATCCGGTATTTTATCAGATCGCACTTAAAGTCACCGGGTAACAGGCAGAAGGTTTTCTTTTCAGCAGAAAGACCGGATCATACATAGGAAAAGGAAAAATGGACAGCGGCAAGAAGGAAATAACAATACGCAGAGCAGAGGAAAAAGATATCCCGCGGATGCTGGAGCTGTTGGTGCAGGTCTGCATGGTACATCATAACGGGAGACCGGATCTGTTCCGCGGTCCGGCTACGAAGTATTCGGAATCCGGACTGAAAAAAATACTGCGGGATCCTGAGCGCCCGGTCTTTGCAGCCGTCGATGAAAATGACACTATGCAGGGATATGCTTTCTGTGTTTATGAGCAGATCATCGGGGATCCGGTGCGCACTGATATCAGGACGCTGTATATCGACGACATCTGTGTGGATGAAAACGCAAGAGGACAGCATATAGGCAAAAAGCTTTACGAACATGTACGGGCCTTCGCCGCAGAAAACGGGTTTTACAATATTACGCTGAATGTATGGTCCTGCAATGGGAAAGCCATGAAGTTTTATGAAGCCTGTGGGTTCAGACCGCAGAAAACCGGAATGGAGGTCATACTTTGACAAATGAGCAGATTTCCCCAATACTGTGAAAACCGGGGATTGACACCGGGATGAATTTGCGGTATTATATTTTCTGCTGATTACATCGGCATGTGCGGTTAGCTCAGCTGGATAGAGCGTTTGGCTACGGACCAAAAGGTCGGGAGTTCGAATCTTCTACCGCACG
This sequence comes from uncultured Lachnospiraceae bacterium, assembly GCA_902783945.1. Classification (GTDB taxonomy): domain Bacteria; phylum Bacillota; class Clostridia; order Lachnospirales; family Lachnospiraceae; genus Bilifractor. The sequence goes on along the minus strand of CACZSZ010000109.1, from coordinate 3 downwards.
CAC
>CACZSZ010000108.1 GCA_902783945.1 uncultured Lachnospiraceae bacterium | reverse complement strand
TCCATGGTTCCGACTTCATTTCCTTCCATATTGTAAACAGATACTTTAGCCATCTGTAAGTCCTCCTTTCCCGCTCCGGGTTATTTTGCCGCTTTAACGGATTCTTTGATGGTGATCAGGGATTTCTTGGGTCCCGGCACCGAGCCCTTCACGAGTAACAGGTTGTTTTCGGCATCCACTCGGACGACTTCCAGATTCTGGACCGTAACTTTAACATGTCCCATCTGTCCCGGCATCTTTTTGCCCTTGAAGACCTTGCTCGGATCAGATGCGGCGCCGTTGGAACCGGCATGACGATGATACTTGGAACCATGTGTAATCGGTCCGCGGGACTGTCCGTGACGTTTGATCGCGCCCTGATACCCTTTACCTTTGCTGATCGCGGTGGCATCGATGTGATCGCCGGCCGCGAAAATGTCCACTTTGATCTCCTGTTTCACGGAATAATCCGCCGCATTGTCGAAGCGGAATTCGCGCAGGAATCTCTTGTAAGGGACTTCCGCCTTGTCGAACTGTCCCTGACGCGGTTTGTTGACCAGCTTTTCGCGGATATCAGCGAAGCCGACCTGTACCGCATTGTAACCATCGTTTTCTTCCGTCTTTACCTGTGTGACGACACAGGGGCCTGCCTGCAGGACAGTGACCGGAATAGAAACGCCGTTCTCGTCGAAAATCTGCGTCATGCCGATTTTTGTTGCCAGAATTGCTTTGTTCATACTTTTCCTTCTTTCTTTACAGCGGAGCATTTCTGCTCATGTACATGTTCCCGAAGCCGGCGGCTCAGCGCTGCTTCATCTTTATATCAATGTACACACCGGGTGACATCTCGAGGCGGGACAGAGCGTCGACCGTCTTCTGTGTCGGTGTGATGATATCGATCAGTCTCTTGTGTGTTCTCTGCTCGAACTGCTCGCGGGAATCTTTGTGTTTGTGGACCGCGCGCAGGATCGTGACCACTTCCTTTTTAGTGGGAAGCGGAACGGGGCCGCTGACGACCGCTCCTGTCTTTTTCACCGTTTCGATGATTTTTGCAGCAGAGCTGTCAACCAGCTGGTGATCGTATGCCTTCAGTGTGATTCTCATTACTTGACTTGCCATAAAAAAAGTCGCCTCCTTATCGTACGTTTGTACGGCGGTTGGTGACTGTACACTTGCCCGTGTGTGTCTTAAAGATCTTCACACGCTGTCTCCACTCTTCCGGTGGACCTATGTTGTACAGTGACTTTCGCCAGTATCTAGACTTGACATTTGCTCCACGGAGTTCCCAGCGCAAAAGGCTGCAATCTCTCGCTTCATAGCTCTTATGTCACAGCACGTATTATTCTACACAAGTTATATGCAAATTGCAAGAATTATTTTTTTCTTTTTTAGGTGCCGGAATACTGTTCAGGTAAAGAGCCTTGACAAACACATGCGGCAGGATATACTTAAGCTTGTCTGAAACATACACTTAGAATTGAGGAGGTATATTATGCAGGAACAACCAGCACATGGCTACGCGGTCGCGAGTTTGGCTTTGGGTATTATAGCGATTGTATTATGGTTCTTTGGTTATTCAACAATAATTTCCTTTATATTAGGACTCGTTGGTATCATTCTCGCAAGTAATGCCAAAAAGGCAGGAAATACAGAAGGTATACGTACTGCCGGTTTTATCTGCAGCCTTGTCGGAATGCTTGGCGGAATTATTGCTTTCCTTGCCTGCGTGGCATGTATTGGCGGCGCAGCCATGTTAGGTTCAGCTATGCAATAATATGTTTTGGCAATTGAGGAAAGGATTACAGACCGCACGTATTCTGCGTGCGGTTTTTTGATGATATGTATCCATATGTTTATATATTTTCTAAACAGATTCCCACGTACGGGTTCATTATGGCAGCAGCCCTGATAATATGTTTTCTTTTGATGAGAATCTACACTCGAAAAATCCATATGGATTACCAGGAAGAAGGCTCCGTTGATCTGGCTTTCATTTGGGGTTTCATAGGTGTTTTTGTGGGAGCTAAAGTTTTATATCTGTTTACCGTCCTCCCCTCCCTGACAGAGGATGTACCCCAGTTATTCAGTTCCCCGATCATTTTTTTGAAAACCTATTTTCAGGGCGGCTTTGTCTTCTATGGCGGATTCTATGGGGGTGTCATTGCCGTTTATTTATACTCCAAAGTATCAAAAAGACCAATCGGCAAGCTTATTTATGCTCTCCTGCCTGGCGGAATCTTTGCACATGCACTTGGTCGGATCGGATGTTTTTTGGAAGGTTGTTGTTACGGCAGACCAACGAACAGCTTTATCGGTGTCTGTTTTACGAATTCGGAGATTGCTCCGAATAATATACCGCTTATTCCTGTGCAGTTAATTGAAGCATCGGTGGAGATCATACTGTTTTTAATAGTGCTGTACATGCGCAAAAAAAATGCTGCCCCTGTTTTTTTACTTTCTTTCTATATGACATTATATGGTGCAGCAAGATTTTGCATTGAGTTTTATCGTTTCGATGACTATAGAGGTTTTATTGGTTTTCTTTCACTGTCTCAAATAATATCGATCATAACTATATTTATCGGTTTATTGCTATATTTCAGGCAGAAGTATCACCCGTCCGAAACGTGCGCCGCAGGGCGCACATAAAAAGAGCGGCAGATCACATGATCTGCCGCTCTGTATCTGTTTCTTATCCTTTCAGAGGCAATCCGAATAATCCACAAACGTTACGCCGCTTTTATCTTTATGCATCTTCGGCTCCATTCCCGCCGAATACGCTTTGGACATCAGTTCCTCCGCCGTATGGACAGGCATGGCCAGTTCGATCTCTTCTTTTCCCCCGGGTATGACCTCCTCATCAGCAGGCATCTGCTCTTCCGCAGAAACCGCGCGGCTCTGAGGATGCTCATAGCGATTCAGCTGCTGGTTTTCCAGTGCCGCTTCCAGAGCCGCCTGTACATCCGGCAGTTCTCCGGTCCCGAGAGGTTTTTCATCCTTTCCGGCAGCAGGTTCTTCTACGGGAGGAACGGAATGAGAAAGTTCCATCATTCCGTCATCCGACGTCCTGTTGCTTCGAAAGGACTTTTCGGATGCACCGTCATTACCTTCATCATCACCGAACAGACCCGCCGGCGGTGTGGGCTGCGGCAATGCATCCTTGATTTCTTTCATGGATTCCGTCTGACGTTTCTTTTCGGCAAGTTCACGATAGAATTTGTCATCCTCGGATTCCTGATAGCGATCCTTTCTGCCGCCGAAAATATCATCGTCCTCATCATCTTCGTCGTCGTCATCACGGCGCAGTGCTTCCGAAACAATGAACAGAACGATCACAAGAGCCAGCAGCAGACCCAGAAGGATCAGTCCGGGAAGCGACTGTGTGGCAATGGTGAGATAGCCGATCAGCGGAATTGTCACTACCGCTCTCGTAAATGCATCTCCCAGCCGGATCGTTGTATCTGCCCCTCCGGTGACCTGTGCGATATTTGTGCCATAATCAAAGGACACCACATCATGCACATAGAGGGAATCATTATCCATATCCACGACCTGATCGCCGACCTGGATGTTTTCCGTTGCTTCCTTCTTTGCATAGATCACGGAACCGATCGTCTTATTGCTGATCATTCCCTGCTGAACGATGATCGTATCAACATTGCCGACAAACTGAGGCACGATCAGTGCCGCACCGGCTGCAATAAAAACCACGAGGATCAATCCCACTATAAATTTAAGAAATTTTGACATAATTATTCTCCCGCTCAATTTGCATTCAGCGTAATTATAAACCGAATCGGCACCGAATGCAAGGAGACCTTTTATCAGATACCCTGCGGGACACCAGCCAGAAAATCATTCAGCTGTGCCGTAAGCTCTTCGATCGCGGCATCATCCATGCCGTGAACATAACCGGCCTCGCGCAGAGTCTCTCCGCTGGCAGCTTCACAGTGAATGCAGTGCATACCGTTCTGCATAAAAATGCCGGCCACCGCCGGATCAAATTCCAGGATCTCCATGATGGTCATATCAGCATTAACAGTCATCTTCTTTCCTCCCGATTTCAACTCTGATACTGCATATTGTCATACAGTATAACGAAGGGCGGCCTGCCAGGCTCTGACGCCGCAGTACCGCCCCGTAATTTTTCTGTTCTTTTGCCGCTTATTCCGCCTGAATGGCGCCAGTCGGGCAATCACCTTCGCATGCACCGCAGTCTACACAGGCATTCGCATCGATCTCATACTTTGTATCGCCCTGGGAAATTGCTCCTGTCGGGCAGCTGTCTGCACAGGAACCGCAGCTGATGCATTCATCTGTAATGATATGTGCCATAACAAACCTCCTTAAATCTTCGAGTCAATATATTTGAACATCCATCAATGTTCACACGTAGTGTACACCAGTCTCTAACAGTTAGACAAGTATTTATTTTAATACAGAGCATTAACACAAGTTCAAAGCCATGTCAGCCGTTATCTCTCCGCTCTGCATTGACAAATTTCGTGTACTCCGGCAGCCATGCCAGATTAACCGTACCGATCGGACCGTTCCTCTGTTTAGCTATGATCACCTCACAGATCCCTTTCTGTTCCGAGTCTTTATGATAGTAATCATCCCGGTAAAGGAACATGACAACGTCCGCATCCTGTTCGATCGCACCGGACTCACGCAGGTCTGAAAGGATCGGGCGGTGATCCCCTGTGCGCTGTTCCACCGCACGCGACAGCTGTGACAGAGCGATGACCGGTACGTCCAGTTCTCTCGCAAGCGCTTTCAGCGACCGGGAAATCTCCGAGATCTCCTGCTGGCGGGACTCCGAAGAACGGTTGCCGCTCCCGCTCATCAGCTGCAGATAATCGATCATAACAATATCCAGCCCGTGCTCCAGTTTATATTTTCTGCATTTTGAGCGCAGTTCCCGTACGCTGATACCCGGCGTATCATCTATGATCATATTGGAATTTCCGATCACGCCGACACTCTCGATCAGCTTGGTCCACTCGGTTTCTTTCAGATTCCCGTTGCGGAGCTGCTGGGCATTGATACGCGATCCCATGGCAAACAGACGGTTCATGAGCTGCTGGCTCGACATTTCCAGACTGAAAACCGCCACGTGAAGGTTCTGCTTGAATGCCATATACTCAGCTATATTCAGAACAAAGGCCGTCTTTCCCATGGACGGACGTGCAGCCACGAGGATCAGTTCGGATTTCTGCAGACCGGATGTCTTATAATCCAGGTCTGTAAAACCGGTCGCCAGCCCCGTGACGTTCCCCCGCGTCTTTGCCGCCTGTTCAATTGTATGGAAAGCCTGCAGCACGATCTCTCTGATCGGTGTGAACTCCCCTGCATTTCTTGTCTGGAACAGCCTGAACAGTTTTTTCTCGGACTCATCCAGAATGCTGTCAACAGGCTCATTCCCCAGATAACAGGAATTTCCCACTTCTTCCGTAAGCCGGATAAGACGGCGCAGGATCGCCTTTTCGGAAACGATATTTGCATAATACCGCACATTGGCCGAAGTCGGTACCGCAGACAGCAGATCCCGCACATACTCCATCTCCGAGATTTCCGGCGGCACATTCTTTTCCCTGAGCCTGTTCTGCAGCGTGACCATGTCCACTTCGCCGCCTTCATTGAACAGCTCCGTCATCGCCCCGAATATGATCCCGTACTGTTTTTGATAGAAGTCGTCTTCTGTCAGGATCTCGGACGCTGTCTGAATTGCTGTCCTGCTCATCAGCATGGATCCGATCACCGCCTGCTCCGCTTCTTCGCTGTGCGGCATGATTCGTTTGATCACGGCTTCATCCATGATTATTTCCCGTCCTGAATTGTTTCTTCCGGCCGGTGTGATCCCGTCCGGATCCTGTTATTCTGCAACAACGATTACTTTCAGCGATGCCGTGACCTGAGGATGCAGCTTGATCTCGACCTGCTGTTCTCCGATCTCGCGGATCGGAGCACTTAACTGGATTTTCTTTTTATCCAGTTCGAAGCCAAGCTGTGCTTTGGCCGCATCGGCAATAGTCTGTGCGGCGACCGAGCCAAACACTTTACCGTTTTCTCCTGCCTTGATCGGAATCGTGACACTGCAGGGATCGATCTGTGCCTTAAAGGCTTTCGCTGCTTCCAGATTCTCCTGCGCGACTTTTTCCTGATGCGCATTCTGCAGTTTCAATGAATTCAGATTTGCCGGCGTTGCCTCCGCTCCCAGCTTTTTGGGCAGCAGCATATTTCTCGCATAGCCGTCACTGACATTTACGATATCTCCCTTTTTCCCCAGAGATTTTACATTTTCCAATAAGATGACCTTCATCCGATCTCTCCTCCTTCCAGCATCTCATCCAGTATCTGTTTCAGCTTGTCCCGTGCCTCCTCGATCGTGGCTCCCGGAAGCTGGCAGCCGGCAATATTCAGATGGCCGCCGCCTCCCATCCTCTCCATGATGATCTGTACATTTATCTCATCAATGGCACGGGCACTGATATAAATCGTGTTTTTAAATTCTGTCAGGACAAAGGATGCCTTGACTTCACTGATATCCAGCAGCTGATTGGCGGCCTGTGAGGCTACGATCGTCGGACTGTCCAGATTATCCGAGGGACATACCGAGATGGCAAAATGCCCGCGATACATCTCTACATTGCTCAGCACCTCTCCTTTTACCCTGTATTCCCTCATGTTTTCACGGAACATTTTTCGCACGCGCGTCATATCGGCGCCGCTGCGGCGCAGAAATGCCGCAGCCTCAAACGTACGCACACCCGTTTTCTGCATAAAATTATCTGTGTCGACTGCAATGCCCGCATACAGTGCGTCTGCTTCAATATTCCGTATTTTAACCTGTTCCGGGAAATACTGAAGGATTTCCGAGACCATTTCGCAGGCAGAAGAAGCATACGGTTCTATATAGGACAGAACAGCATTTTTGATGTAATTGTCAGACTGTCTGTGATGATCCAGCACCACGATCGTCCTGGTCTTCCGAAGCAGCTCCTCGCACTCGGTATAATCGGGTTTGTTCGTGTCTACCACCACAAGAAGCGTGTCGTTATCTACCATTTCCTTCGCTTCGCTTACCGACACCATGATATGCGGATCATAATTCGGATCATTCTCGAAGCTGGAAATGAACGGCTTCGTGCTCGTCGTAGGACTGTCTATTACAATGAATGCTCTTTTATCCAGCGTCATTGCGGCACGGTATATCCCGACAGCTGCACCGAACGCATCAATGTCCATCAGCTGATGTCCCATGATAACAACTTTTGCTTTGCTGTCGATAAATTCCCTCAGAGCATGGGCTTTCACACGCGCTTTCACTCGGGTCGTTTTTTCCACCGCCATGGATTTTCCGCCGAAATAACTGATGCTGTTTCCATCGCGGAGCACAGCCTGATCCCCTCCGCGTCCGAGAGCAAGTTCGATCGCACTTCTGGCGGACTCCTCATTGGCGATATAGGACTCGTTATTTGCCCCCATGCCGATACTCAGTGTGACAGCCATATCATTTCCGATACTGACCGTCTTAACTTCCTCCAGAATATCAAAGCGGTTCGTTTTCAGTTCCTGAAGGGAACGGGCACGCATCACAACGATATATTTATCTATTTCGAATTTTCGGACAAGGGCATCGAGATTCTGGAAATACCGGTTGATCTTGCGGTCGATCAGCGCTGTTAGAAGAGAACGTCTCACATCTTCCACGCTCTCAAGTGCCTCATCATAGTTGTCCAGATAAATAAACCCGCACACCATCGTCTCTTCTTCGTACCTGCGCATGTACTGCCGCAGCTCGGTCATATCGCTGAACAGCAGCGCATACATGGAGACAGGGCCTTCTTCCACTTCCAGGATTTTAGAAGACAGGATCAGGCTGTCCAGCACGATACCCTGCACGGATACCTGAAAGACTTTTTCACCGAAAACAGTCTCAAACTCAGCCGGTTCGTCCGTTTCCGGAAACCGGTCCGGCGTGATATCGGGGAACAGTGTCGAAATCTGCTTCTGATAGTGCCGGCTGTCTTTTCCCGTCAGATGGGCAAAGGCATTGTTAAACCATAAGAGACGGCCCTCCTGGTCCGTAAGCGCATAAGGAGAAGGGAACTCCAGCATAAAGTGCTTCTGCGTTTCACCGTACTGTGTGGCAAATGCAACCATATCGTTCAGAAGTGTATTCTGGCGTCTGAAATAAACCGTCAGCAGCGCGATGACATATACCGCAATACCGATCGTCAGCAGGAACCCCGCATTGGCATCGACGCCGTAAACCATGATATTGACGACAGCCAGTATCAACAGCAGCCAGAACGGTATATGCAGGATCTTATTCAGTTCTCCGATACTTTTTACTTTGTTTTCCATATTTTATACAGCCATGCCTGTACAAACCCAATACTATATGTGCTGTAATTATCATAAAGGCGGCCCCTGTTAAAAACACGGCCGCCCGTCATATCTGTCCTTGCCGGATCACCGCCGGTCAGTGGAACGGCAGCTCCTCATCAATCCCATCCGGTATGTTCATAAATCCGTCTGCCGAAAGATCTGCAGGTGCCGGCTGTGCAGGTGCCGGTGCAGACTGCGCAGGTGCGGGTGCAGGCACAGGTGCCGGTGCCGGCTGCCAGGCCGGACCGCCGTTCTGGGCAGCCGCATTTTTGCTTTCTGCAAATTCCTGCTCTTCTACTACGACATCCGTCGTATAGACCTTTGTCCCATCGTTTCTCGTATAGCTTCCGGTCTGGATCCTGCCGGTAATCGCGATCTTTGTACCCTGGTGCAGATACTTTTCCGCAAATTCCGCCTGTCTTCCGAACGCCACACATCCGATAAAATCAGCCTGCTGATCATTATCCTGTCTGCGGAAGCGGCGGTCGACCGCCAGTGTATACCGGGCGATCGCCTGCGCATTTTCCCCCTGCGAATACCGGATATCCGGTTCTCTTGTCAAACGTCCCATTAAAATAACTTTATTCATATAACAATCCTCTGTCTGTCCGCATACTCAGCGGTTTTATGCGAAATAAGAATATCATATTCTCGCTGCACGTTCAAGCAGCAACCTGAAGCCCTCCGTGCAGCCCCGGGCATTCCGTTCCTATACCCGGATCTTTCCGAATACTTCTCCTATCGGCTCACTGATCAGAAGATCTGCGCTGCTGTCCATGCCGGTTGCACCCTTATTGATCAGGACCAGCCTGTCTCCCCGGAAATACCGCAGCAGGCCCGCTGCCGGATAAACGACCAGAGATGTACCCCCGACGATCATCATGTCCGCACTGCTGATCGCGCGGACCGCGCCGTCGACCGTCTCCTGATCAAGGCCCTCCTCATACAGTACAACATCCGGTTTGATCTTTCCGCCGCAGGCATCACAGCATGGTATCCCCGTGGTTTCCAGCATATATCGTGCATCAAATTTTTTTCCGCATTTCAGGCAGGTATTCCGGTGCACGCTGCCGTGCAGTTCGTATACAGTTTTGCTGCCTGCGGCCTGATGAAGACCGTCGATATTCTGCGTGACGACAGCCGTCAGTTTTCCTGCCGCCTCCATCTCCGCCAGTTTCAGATGAGCGGCGTTCGGCTTCGCATCCAGAGCCAGCATCTTGTCGCGGTAAAAATCAAAGAACACATCCGGCTGCGCCACGAAGAAAGAATGGCTCAGTATGATTTCCGGCGGGTAGGCATACTGCTGATGATACAGGCCGTCGACGCTGCGAAAATCCGGAATGCCGCTTTCCGTAGAGACGCCGGCTCCGCCGAAGAACACGATCCTTTCGTGTTTGTCGATCCATTCCTGCAGAACTGTGATGGAGTCTTTCATTCTTTTTCCTTTCCGGGTCAGTTCTTGATGGCAATACCCTGCACAACATAACGTGTACCGGGGTCTCCTGTACAGGTGGAAAGCGTAACGATCTTACTGTGCAGTGTGAATTCTTCTTCCTCCAGTTCTACAGAAGAGGCCTCCGCCATCTCATGACACCATTCCAGATACTTATCATCGGTTCCTGTAAACAGTGTATAAACGTCACTGGTCACGCCGGTCACATGGATACTGAACATCCGGTACCGGTAATTGCCGTTCGGCGTCATGATCCAGAACCAGTGGTTTTCTTTATACTTCGGCTCCTGCCCGCTTGTCAGATTCGAGAGTGAACCGAACATGGACCCGTTCAGCATATTGTGGCCGTATACGATCGTATTGGGATCCCTGAAGTCTCCCGCATTGTCTGCCTCCACAAAGATGGAGCCGGCAAAATTGTCTGTCCTCTCAAATGTCCGGTGCAGATAGTAATCGTCATCCTCTCCGTGTACCACGGGATAACTGACATCCAGCGCTCCGATATACAGCCACCCCACAATATCCTCATTGATCTCTTTCAGAGATTTCCAGTCCACATTGATCGGCGGTTTCCGGTTTGTGCGCATATCGTCCAGGTCGATCTCTTCCCGTTCAGAAGAAAAATCCGCACCTGCTTCCAGACTGGATCCGGTTTCCGGTCCCGGCTCCTGCCCGGGCTCGTTTTCCTGTTCTTCAGATCCTCCGTTCACTTCTTCCGTATAGTTTCGCAGTTCCGCATATTCTTCGTCTCCCTCGCGGTATTCCAGCCAGGTTGTGACCAGCTTGTATCCGGAAAATCCGATCACACCGATACAGACAACGATCCCCAGTGTGAGAAAAAAGCTGACAAAACGATTTTTCTTTTTATGTTTTTTCTTTTTCTGCCCCATATACTTTCTTTTCTTATTCTCTCGAAATGTTCTGTTTTCTGTTCCTCATATAGATGATCCTGAGACCTTTCAGAAGCAGATCCTTATCGATCAGGATCTGCTGCCGGCAGTACGGCACGATCTGCTCACACAGATCCCCCATGGCTATGACCGTAGGTCTGCTCCGGAGTTCTTCCGCTATCCTCTCCACGATCCCGTCGATCATGGCGGCATTGCCGTAAATGACACCGTTCACGATACAGTCATTGGTATTGGTGCCCACAACGCCTTTCGGACCGTCAGCCAGACTGATATGAAGGAGCTGCGCAGTCTGTGCATACAAAGCCTCCAGACTGACAACGATCCCGGGCATGATCATGCCTCCCAGATAATTGCCTTTTTCTCCGACCACTGAGACCGTCGTCGCTGTGCTCATATCAAAGATCAGGATCGGACCGGGGTATTCATGTGCGGCCGCGACCGCTTCCGCCACCAGATCACTGCCCAGCTGAGCCGGATTGTCGATCTGGATCTTCAGCCCGTTCTTCAGCCCGGGGCCCACGATCATACTCCGTTTTCCCGTGATCTTATACACGGCATCCTGAAGGGTCTGTTTCAGCGACGGTACGACCGACGAGATGATACCGCCCTCCAGCTTTCTGCTGTCGATCCCGTGGATTCCTAACAATTCATACAAAATAACCGCGTACTCATCGCTTGTCTTGAAGCGGTCTGTTTTCAGTCTTCCGGAAAAAAGAACATTTTCTTCATCCAGCACCCCGATAACGATATTTATATTTCCCGCATCGATCGCGATAAACGGCATCCTTTTCTCCTTTCCGCCGAACGCCAGTCATCTGTAAACTGTATTATACCCTTCCCTGCTTTTTTTGAAAAGGTTTAAAAAAGCAGGGCATCTGACCCTGCTTTTGAATATATATTTTCTGATAGTATCATATGGATTTGATCCGGTGGTCGCAGAAGAAATACAATGTAAGT
>CACZSZ010000107.1 GCA_902783945.1 uncultured Lachnospiraceae bacterium | reverse complement strand
GCGGACGGTTCGGATTTGTGCGGGATAATTACATAGGGAGAACACCCCAGAGCAACATCGCACACGAGTCGTTCCTCTCTTTTTTCAGGGATGAGCGTCTTCTGCCGCAGATCCGGATGGCAGAAAAATGGTTTGGGAAAAAGGAACGGACACAGGCGGAACACATTCTGGAGCATCTTGACACGATCCTGATCGAACCGGATTTTCCCTCCCTGCTGCACGGCGATCTCTGGAGCGGCAACTTTCTTGTCAGACCGGATGGGAGAGCAGTCCTGATCGATCCCGCTGTTTACGTGGGATGTGCCGAGGCAGATCTGGCCATGACGGAATTATTCGGAGGTTTTTCTTCCCGGTTTTACGGAGCATACAGGGAGACATTCCCGCTGGCATACGGATACAAGGAGAGGCGGGATCTGTATAATCTGTATCATCTGCTGAATCATCTGAACTTGTTCGGATCCGGTTATCTTTCTTCGGTTGTGCGGATCCTGAGATACTATGGATAAATACATATAGAAACATTGATTTTACACATGATATACAGTAAGGTACAATGTTCTTATAAATAGCGGCCGTTCAGACCGCAGGATATGTATGTATCGTCAGGCAATACCGTGAGGAGGGAAAGAAAATGGCCTTAATGAGTGCAAAGGAGTATATCGACAGTCTCCGGAAAATGAATACCCGTATTTATATGTTCGGAGAAAAAATCGAAAACTGGGTCGATCATCCGATGATCCGGCCGTCTATCAACTGTGTGGCCCTGACATATGCACTGGCGCAGAATCCGGAATATGCGGATCTGATGACAGCAACGTCCAGCCTGACGGGGCATACAGTCAATCGGTTCGCACATATCCATCAGTCAAAGGAAGATCTGATAAAAAAGGTCAAAATGCAGCGCCTTCTTGGGCAGAAGACAGGCAACTGTTTTCAGCGCTGCGTGGGGATGGATGCCTTTAATGCCATTTATTCTTCCACATTTGAAATTGATGAGAAATACGGTACATCCTATTTTGAGCGTTTCAAATCGTTCCTGACATTTATACAGGATAACGACCTGGTCGTGGACGGGGCCATGACCGATCCCAAAGGTGACCGGTCCAAAGCACCGCATGCGCAGAGTGATCCGGATATGTATGTGCACGTAGTGGAGCGCAGAGAGAACGGCATCGTTGTCCGCGGCGCGAAGTGCCATCAGACAGGTTCGGTCAATTCGCACTGGCATCTGTTCATGCCGACGATCTCCATGGGAACGGATGATAAGGATTATGCGGTTTCCTTTGCCTGCCCGACTGATACAGAGGGATTGTATATGATCTACGGCCGGCAGAGCTGTGATACCCGGAAGAACGAGATCGGTGAAGATGGGTGCACGGGTATTGACTGCGGCAATACCAAGTTCGGAGGCCAGGAGGCCCTGGTGGTTCTGGACGATGTATTCATTCCGAACGAATATATTTTCCTGAACGGAGAGACAGAGTTTGCCGGCATGATCGTGGAGCGGTTCGCCGGTTATCACCGGCAGAGCTACGGCGGCTGCAAAGTCGGCGTCGGTGATACGATCATAGGTGCAGCGGCGCTGGCGGCGGAGTATAATGGTGTGGAGAAGGCTTCCGCCGTCAAAGACAAACTGATCGAGATGACACATCTGAATGAGACACTGTACAGCTGCGGTATCGCCTGTTCCTGTGAGGGGGTTCCGACGAAGGCCGGAAACTATCAGATCGATATGCTGCTGGCCAATGTCTGCAAGCAGAATGTGACTCGTTTCCCGTACGAGATCGTGCGTCTGGCGGAAGATATCGCCGGCGGCCTGATGGTGACCATGCCTTCGGAGAAGGATTTCAAATCTGCAACGGTCGTCGGGAAAAACGGCGAGACGATCGGGGATGTCTGCAGCAAATACTTTAAGGCAAGAGCCGATGTTTCGGCAGAAGACCGGCAGAAAGTCCTGCGGTATCTGGAAAACATCTGTCTCGGTGCCGCAGCCGTCGGTTACCGCACAGAGTCGATGCACGGTGCCGGTTCCCCTCAGGCACAGAGGATCATGATCGGCCGGCAGGGTGATATCGAGGGCAAAAAGAAAATTGCGAAGGCACTTGCCGGGATCGGGTAAGATTTTTTCCGGCATGATATATGTTTAATGTGAAAAGAATTGCGAAGAAAGGACTGCATGATGGAAGCAAAGAAACTGGGATTTGGACTGATGAGACTGCCTGTGCTGGATCCGGCGGATCAGGGCACGATCGATATGGAACAAGTGAAACAGATGGTCGATCTGTTTCTGAAAAGAGGATTTACGTACTTTGATACGGCATGGATGTATCAGAATTTCAAGAGTGAAGAGTGTGTGAAGGAGGTGCTCACGAGCCGTTATCCGAGAGAGAGCTATACACTGGCCACGAAGCTGCACAGCGAGTTTTTCAATACGCCGGAAGAACGGGAAGCCGTTTTC
>CACZSZ010000106.1 GCA_902783945.1 uncultured Lachnospiraceae bacterium | reverse complement strand
AGCTGTTTTTTTAAATTCGAAAGTGCGATCGAATCGACAAGGAACGTCCGCTGGATCGCAAAAAGACCTTCATCCTTCGCCCGTTTGACGAGCAGTCCCTTGGTCGTGATGATTCCATCTGCATTTGTATTCGTCCTGATGAAGTCCACGGCCACTTCCTTAGACGATAGTCCCGCCACCAGATCAAGGTGTACGATCGCGCTCTTGCCTGCATTCTTGATCTCTCCGACCATATCCGCGATATCCAAAAGACTGCCGCCAAGCGTGAAGATGACCTGCGCCGGCGACACGATGGCCTTTTGCAACGCTTCCTTATTCTTCACCGCCGCGATCACGCGCGTACCGGCAAGATGCTCTGATAGTGTCTTCATGGTTTTCCTCCCGTTCCCCATTGGAATATGTACGCGCCGTAGGGCGGCAAATGAAATCCGATCGAATACGTCTGCCCGTCGCACTCCGATTTTTCGGCGCGGCACGCAATACCCGGCAGCTCCGACCTCGTCCCGATGATCGGCGCGTCACCCGGTCCACCGGTACCAAGGACAAGCGTATACGTCCCGGCCTTCGGTACCCCGACGCGATACGACGGATGGGCGACCGGCGTGAAGTTGATGACAAATAAAAGTCCGCCCTTGCCGTCCGGTCTCGTCCGCACAAAACTAAAGATCGAGCGGTACCCGTCGTCGGCGTTGATCCAGGAAAACCCCCGCCAGTCGGTATCGGTCGCATACAGCGCCGGCGATGTCTTGTACAAATGCAGCAGCGCTTTTACGTATTCCTGCATGCCCCGATGCGCCGGATCCGACAAATGGAACCAGTCGAGTTCCTTCTTTTCGTCCCACTCATGCCGCTGCGCGAATTCCTGTCCCATAAAAAGAAGCTTCTTTCCGGGGTGTCCGATCATGAAGGTATACCCGGCGCGCAGGTTCGCGTATTTGTCGCCGAGAAGACCCGGCATCTTTTCGAGCATGGAGCATTTGAGATGCACGACCTCGTCATGCGACAGCACGAGGATATACTTTTCGCTGTACGCATAGGTCATGGCAAACGTCATCTTGTTATGATTGAATTTGCGGAAGTACGGATCCAGCTTCATGTATTCCAGGAAATCGTGCATCCAGCCCATGTTCCATTTGAACGAAAATCCCAGACCGTCATCCTCGGGTTTTCCGGTCACACGCGGCCAGGCCGTGCTTTCTTCCGCGATCATCATGACCCCCGGGTTCCTCCCCAGGATCAGAGAATTCAGATGTTTGAAGAATTCGATCGCCTCCAGATTCTGATTGCCGCCGTACTTATTGGCAACCCACTGTCCGTCCTGTCTGCCGTAATCCAGATACAGCATGGAGGCTACAGCATCAACACGCAGACCGTCCACGTGGAATTCCTCGAGCCAGTACAGCGCGTTGGCGATCAGGAAATTCTTGACCTCCGGACGGCCGTAATTGAAGATCTTGGTTCCCCAGTCCGGATGCTCGCCCTGACGCGGGTCGGCATGCTCATATACGGCATCACCGTCAAAATCTGCCAGACCCTGGGCATCCTTCGGAAAATGCGCCGGGACCCAGTCCAGGATCACGCCGATCTTGTTGCGGTGCAGCTGATCGACCAGATATTTGAACTCCGCCGGTGTGCCGTACCGTGATGTCGGTGCAAAATATCCGGTGACCTGATATCCCCAGGATGCGTCCAGCGGATGCTCGGCGATCCCCATCAGTTCCACGTGCGTATAACCCATGTCTTTGACATACTCGACGATCCGTTTGGCAAACTGTTTGTATGTGTAGAATCCCTCGGGATTTTCCTCGGAATAGGGATGTTTCATCCAGGATCCGGGATGCACTTCATAAATCGATACGGCTGCTGTTTCCGGATTCACGTTGTTGCGATTCTTCATCCATGTGGAATCCCCCCAGCGGTATTTAAGATCCGCGATCCGCGAGGCCGTGCCCGGCCTTTTTTCCGACTCGAAAGCATAGGGATCCGCTTTGTACAGCTTCCGGCCGTCCCGTGCAATGATCAGATATTTATACAGCATTCCAACGGCCGCTTCGGGGATAAATGTCTCAAAAATCCCCATGTCGGCAACTTTTTTCATCGGATGAGACTGCTCGTTCCAGCCATCCCACTCACCGATCACAAAGACCGCAACGGCATTTGGCGCCCATACTGTAAACCAGACACCGTCCTGCCCGTCCACTGTGCAGAGATGTGCTCCCATTTTTTTATACAGATCATAGTGTGTTGCATGTCCGAATAAATACTGATCCAGATCGCTGAAATTCGGAGCATTTTTGAGTTTCTCTTTATTTGCCATGGTTGTCCCCTTTTTTTGGTGCGGCACCTGCCAAACTGCTCTGCATGCTGCCTGTATGCTGTAATTATCTTCTGGTTTCTTCTGCCAAACCCTGTTGTTTTGTTGTTCTGGTCAATTTTTCGGTTTATCCTAATTCTGCAGTGTATATCCGCCGTCTACAACAAGACGTGTACCGGTCGTCCAGCGGGCATTTTCCGTAAGCAGATACCGGACAGCTTCCGCCAGATACTCTGACTCGCCCAGCTCTCCGAGTACCGAACCTTTTCGGAAGTTCTCCCGCAGCACCGGATCATCAAACTGCCATTTGTTCAGCTTCGTCGGAATCGTGCAGGGCACTACGGCATTCACTGTGATCCCGCAGGGACCGAGCCATACCGCCATGCATTTTGTCATGGCCTCCACCGCGCCTTTTGATGTACAGTAATCGACCGGTGTATTCGTCGGTGCATCGACCACAGCTGACGATGTGTTGATGATGCGGCCTTTGATCCCTTTTTCCACCATCTGGCGCGCGACCATCTGTGTCAGGAAAAATGTTCCTTTGACATTGACGTTCATCGTCGTGTCGAAGGCTTCTTCCGTTGCCGTCAGAAAATCATTGGCAATGAACGCGCCGGCATTGTTGTACAGAACATCGATATGCCCCAGAAAAGCCAGAGCTTCTTCATAAGTCCTGCGGATCCCGTCCATTGTCCCGATGTCGGCTTTGACGGCACAGACTTTCGCTCCCTCCGCCTCACAGAGCTTCACGACCTCTGCCGCACTCTCGTCACTGCTGCTGTAGGTGATGACAATATCCCATCCGTCCTTTGCCAGCATCAGTGCCGCCGCACGGCCGATCCCGCTGGAGCCTCCTGTGATCAGGATCGTCTGCAGCTTGTCTGCCTTTCCTGTTTCCTTCATAACTCCCGTTCCTCCTCTGCCGGCAGTCTGTTGTATTCAGGTATCCATCCGGTACAAAGCTCTCACTGCATACGGTACAGGCGACAGGCATTTTCCCACGTCACTTCCTCAACCTCCTGTTCCGCTATACCGCGGAGTTCCGCGATCATCCGGACGACCTGATGAAGATTCCGCGAATCGTTCCGCTTTCCCCTGTGCGGCTCCGGCGACAGATACGGGCTGTCAGTCTCAAGCACAATAGCTGTCAGCGGGGCCTGCATCACGGTCTCCTTCAGCTTCCGGCCGTTTTTATATGTCACGACACCGCCGACGCCGATGAAGAAACCCATATTCAGGTATTCCCGCGCAATCTCCCAGGAATAGGAAAAACAATGTACAACACCCCCGATGTCTTCAAAATGCCTTGTCTTCGCCATCGTAAGTGTGTCTTCCGCCGCTTCCCGGCTGTGGATCACGATCGGCTTCCCCAGTTCCTTTGCCAGCAGAGCCTGCCGTTCAAACCACGCATTCTGCTCCGGCTTATTTTCTGTGTTGTGATAGTAATCCAGTCCGATCTCGCCGACTGCCAGCGCCTTCGGATCATCCAGCAGCACCCTCAGTTCTTCAAACCGCTCTTCGTTCAGGTCTCCGATCTCGTCAGGGTGGATGCCATAGACACCGTACACAAAATCATACTTCTCTGTCAGCGTCTTTGTGGCCGCCAGACTTTTCCAGTCTGAGCCGATATTGACGATCCGTCCGACACCGGAATCCGTCATCCCGGCCAGAAGCTCTTCCCGGTCCTCGTCAAACCAGCTGTCATCATAGTGAGCGTGCGTATCAAAAATCATGCTGCATTCCCTTTTTTCAACTGATGGAAGAACCGCCCGGCATATCCTTTGACGGCGCCATCAGACATACGTTTCCTTCCGCATCTTCCGCCGAAAGCAGCATGCCTTCAGACATCAGTCCGGCAAGTTTCGCCGGTTTCAGGTTCAGCAGCACCATGACCTTCATCCCGACCACATCTTCCGGCTTATACCATTTTTTGATGCCGGAAACGATCTGACGCGTCTGGTCGCCGATCTTCACCTTGAACAGCAGCAGTTTCTTGGATTTCGGCACCTCCTCGCAGGAAATGACTTCCCCGACGACAAACTGGCATTTTGCGAAATCATCGTACGTGATCTCGTCCTTCAGCTCCACGTGGATCTCCGCGTCTGCCTCCTCTGCCTCGGCTGCGCCGCCTTCTTCTCCGCCTTCTGCAGCAGAAGATGCGCTTCCTGCCGCAGCTTCCTGAGCCGCCTGCAGAGCTTCCACTTTCCCAATCACTTCTTTCAGATCCATACGTGCAAACAGAATCTCCGGCTTGTCCGTCACTTTATTTCCGGACGGATACAGACCGAACTGATCCAGCACTTCATAATCACGTACCGCCGTATTCAGCTGTGCCAGGATTTTTCCCGTCGTCTCCGGCATAAACGGCTGAAGCAGAGACGCTCCGATCGTGATCCCTTCGATCAGATTATACAATACTGTTGACAGACGGTCCTGTTTCTCCGGATCCTTTGCCAGAACCCAGGGAGCTGTCTCATCGATATATTTATTGCAGCGCTTAAACACGGTAAAGATCTCGCTGATGGCATCCGCCACGCGCAGCTGATCCATCTTTGCCTCCACTGCGGGACCGGCAGCGGTAACGACCGCTTTCAGATCCTCATCGACCGGTTCCACCGCGCCTCTGTCCTCTGCGATCCCGCCGAAATACTTATTGGTCATGGCGATCGTGCGGTTGACCAGATTGCCCATGGTATTGGCCAGATCGGAATTCATCCGCTCGACCATCAGCTCCCAGCTGATGACGCCGTCATTTTCAAACGGCATCTCGTGCAGCACGAAATAGCGCACGGCATCGACGCCGAACATATCTACCAGATCATCCGCATAGATCACGTTGCCTCGGGATTTGCTCATCTTGCCGTCAGCCTGCAGCAGCCACGGATGTCCGAAGATCTGCTTCGGAAGCGGCTCGCCCAGACTCATCAGGAAGATCGGCCAGTAGATCGTATGGAACCGGATGATATCCTTGCCGATCAGATGCAGATCCGCCGGCCAGAATTTTTTATACTGATCCGAGCT
>CACZSZ010000105.1 GCA_902783945.1 uncultured Lachnospiraceae bacterium | reverse complement strand
CGGGCAGCTTCCGGACTTCTGCAGATGACCTCCATCTGATAGCCCCGCGTTGTTTTGGAATGGAAGAAATACAGGAAAACAGCCAGAACCAGGATAATGATCAGGACGGAGTTTATTTTGGTACTGCCCAGATCAGGCAGCCAGTAAGCCTTATCAATGGCCGGTGTCTGGGCGACCATCTGGTTCTTTTCTTTCCATGGCCCGTACATCAGATAATCCAGCACATAGATAAAGACATAGTTCAGCATCATCGTCAGGATTGTCTCGCTGACACCCCACTTTGCCCTCGGGAACGCAGCAATGAACGCGGCAACAGCACCGCCTATCATCGCCGCCAGGAACATGCCGATCAGTTTCAGCACAGCCGGAAGCGGCGGACCGTAAAGTGCAAAGCCGACACAGAAGATGGCACCCAGCGTATACTGGCCGTCCGCGCCGATATTATTCAGATTCATGCGGTAGCCGAAAGCCACTGCCAGGCCGGTGAACATCAGCGGAATACCGGCTTCAATGCTGCGCACGAAACCCTTCGCCGAACAGATCGTCTTAAGCATTTTTCCGTAGACGGCGAATGGATCAAATCCGACAATGGCAAGAAAGATCCCGCAGAATACCAGTGCGAGCAGCACGAAGATGATCGGTGTCATCAGACGCCGAAGCGGAGAAATAAAAACCCGTTTCCGAAAACGAAGTCTTCCTGTCATACGGCATCCCCCCGTTCTCCGGACATCATGCGGCCGATCTCCTGAAAGTCTGTCTCTTCGACCCGGCGGATCCCCATCAGTTCCCCGTCGCAGAGGACGCCGATCCGGTCACAGAACCCGAAGATATCTTCCAGTTCTTCGGAAATAAAGACGACCGCCGCTCCGTTTTCGCTCTGTTCTTTCAAAATATTCCGGATAGACTCCGCTGCGCCGATATCCAGGCCGCGGACAGGATACGTCGCAACGATCATCCTCGGCTTGCCGGAAACCTCCCTCGCAAAGAGCAGCTTCTGCTGGTTGCCGCCCGACATAAGGGCTACCGGCAGTTCCAGACCGCCGTGTTTGATGTCATATTTTGTCACATAATTGGCGGCATCCGCCCACATGACGGGTGTCCGCAGAATACCGCGCCGGCTGTACCGCTCGGAGTGGTAAGACTTCAAAATGATATTCATCGGCATGGGCAGATCCAGGACCAGTCCCATCTGACGACGGTCTTCGGGAACAAATGCGATCCCTTCCTGTATATGCTGTTTCACCGATGCTTTCGTCAGATTCTTTTCGCCAAGGAAACATTTCCCTTCCGTGACAGGGCGCAGTCCGGCCATCACCTCGGACAGTTCCCGCTGACCGTTTCCGGCCACGCCGGCTATGCCGAATATTTCGCCCGGATAGATCTCCAGGCTGATCTTTTTGAGTGCCGGGAGTCCCCGGTCATTTAAGGCGGAAACCTTGTCCATCACAAACAGCGGTATGGTTCCGATCCGCCGGTCGGCTTCTTCCGGATCCTTTTTCTGCTGTTCCGGCAGGCTTCGTTCGCCGACGACCGCCCTGGTCAGCCGCTCTATCGTCGCGTCAGCCGCAAGCATGGTATCTTCCACCATACCGCCTTTCAGAACAGTGATCCGGTCGGCATTGTTCATGACCTCATTCATTTTGTGAGAGATGACTATGACAGCCTTGCCGCTGTCCGCCATCTTCCGGAGCGTGTCAAACATGTTCTGGGCTTCCTGCGGCGTCAGAACGGCAGACGGCTCGTCCAGGATCAGGATCTCTGTCCCCTGATGCAGCAGTTTGACGATCTCCACGCGCTGCTGTTCTCCTACGGACAGCTGCCACACAAGAGCTTCCGGCGTGACCTGCAGATTGTACTGTTCGGAACATTCCCGGATCTCTTTCTGCATTTCCTCGTGATGCAGGAAGAAGCTCTTTTTCCCGGAATACAAAAAGACATTCTCCGCCACCGTCAGTGTAGGGATCAGCCGGAAGTGCTGATGCACCATGCCGATCCCGAGCGCCACTGCATCTTTGGGCGTGCGAATGTCTGTGCGTTTTCCTTTGTACCATATCTCGCCGTCGTCCGGCCGGTAGATTCCCATCAGGATATTCATGAGCGTGCTCTTGCCCGCCCCGTTTTCTCCTAAAAGCGCATGGATCTCTCCCGGGTATATGGATAGACTGACATCCTGATTGGCTTTGATCGAGCCGAATGTCTTGCTGATATGCTTCATTTGGAGAACAGGAGTATCCATGCAATCACCACAGTCCGTATTTGACGACACGCCGACTATATCATGTTTGTCCGGCGAAAGAAAGTGTTTGTTTGTAAAAAAAGAGAAAAAACCTAAAATTGGCCAGCTGCCTACCGGTGTCCTTTCAGATCTTCCTTCAGATGCGGCAGGATTTCATCCGGATCCGAAAAGACCGTCACGTAGCCTTCCAGAGATTCCGCCTTGGCGCGCAGCAGTCTTGAATGCGCGCTCACATAGATCCTGCATTTATATTTCGCGTTCTTTGCTTCCTGGATCATATTGGCACCCGCACTGTTCCCGTCCAGAGCCAGAAGGATGGAGCGGCGCTGTTTGAACACTTCATACGCGCAGCTTTTGTACAGGCCGATCTCGGAAGGCTCGATCGAGATGCGGATCGCGGTGCCGCTCTTCTTCAGATGCTTCATCTGGTACGGTGTGATCATGGTCGGGATCATGGAATACACACGGAATCCCTTCTCCCCCAGTGCGGCATTCTGTTCCAGCAGATACCGTTCATATCCACGGTGCCTGTGCCCGATCACAAAGAACACATTGTCCGGGTCAGCAGACCGGAGGATCTCATCGATCAGCCGTTTCCCCTCTTCCCTGACAACGGTGGCGCGGCGGTCATTATTGAAGCTTCCGCCGACCAGGACGACCGGCATACCTTCTGCCGGAAGCGGGCTGATCTGACCGGCCATGACCTCCGCCGAGACCAGTTTGCCGTCGTTTACAAGCACGGCTTCCTGCTCCCGCGACATCTGTGCGATCCTGTCCCGGTACCAGGAAGCGATATCTCCGGCTGGTGATACCGCCCCGCCGGAACTATCTTTTATATTGGAAAGAAACTCCCAGTTCTTCTGCTTCTCGCTGAAGCAGCGAAGGCTGTCCTCACAGACCTGCTCTTCGCACTCCCGCATCCGGCGGAGTTCCTCCGTGCTCAGATTCAGAAGTTTTTCAAGAGAAAGCTGTTCATCCAGTGAATCCGTCCCGTACAGTGCACCGCCGTCTGTTCCCTGCACACACCACACGCCGCCCTTCAGATACTGCCGCAGCGGATGATGCTCCAGGGTATTCAGATTATTCAGCCGGACATTGGATGTGATCTGGAATTCCAGAACACTCTTTGTCTCCTTCAGCTCCCGGATCAGTTCCTGACCCTTCCTGGAATTCAGCTTGGCCGTATACAGGCCGTGACCGATCCGCACCCGCGGCATCGGCTGCCCCTCTTCCAGGGACTCTTTCACACACGCGATACTGTTTGCGACATTGTCCGGCAGGCTGTCATTTTCACCCGCATGGATCCTCACGACAAAGGAAGGCTCATTCCCGGCGATGCGGACGATCTCCCGGATCACCGGCTGCAGTTCACGGATGTCATTGATCTCTTCTCCGATAATATCCGATCCCGCCACATAAGGATCGCAGGCGATGGCACGGAGCACCTGCAGATTCTCCCGGAAATAATCGCCCGTCACGATTTTGTCCTTAATGATCGTGAGCGCGATGCGCCGTATCGCCGCCAGAAAACGGATAACGACGCCGGTCTCCCGCATCACGGCGGGCATGACCTGGTGAACCTCCGCCAGCATATCGGCCGCCTGCGGATTCTTTACCAGCGTTGTGTCCGAGATCTCCAGATACCGGATCCCCCGCGCGGCGCTGCTCCGCGCGATCCAGAGCAGTTTATCCTGAAAGATCGAATTGTCAGCATAATCCGGGTTCTCCCGGTCTCTCAGGATCTGCGTCACATAACCGGCGATGTCACTGTCCGGAATAAAACCAGACGCCCTGATGTTGTTTTCATCAGAGGAAAACTGTCCGGGCAGCGCGATGGTTTCGTCGTACGGAACCCCTTTCGTGAACACGTACCGGTACAGATAGACTTTCTCCAGATTGGTGAAGACAGCCTGCCCGTCTTTCAGAATTGAAAGCGACGCGCGTATCTTCGCAATGTTATATGCGGCATCTTCCGGGTCATTCAGGATCAGATCCGCAAAATTGATGAACGTATTGTCATCGATCCTGCGGGTCAGATATTTTCCTTTCAGTTCCGATCCGGCGAGCTGTTTTTCCGCCGCCTTCCTGCGGCTGCTCAGCCCTGCCTTCTGTTCTTCCGTGCACCGCAGTTTTAATTTCTTTATATAATAGAGAGGATACCGGATCTGATGGGCAATACCCAGGGCGATCAGAATATCCGGTTTCAGATTGGCATTCATATGTGTGTGCAGATCCGTGCGGAACTTGCACTCGTTCAGGATAAACGTCTTGACGATCGTGCGCTTGATGTCCAGACGGTAGTCTTTTGTCTGACTCATCAGCGTCTTGGAAATGGCCGGAACGGAAGCTTTCATTTCGACTGTTCCGTCAGGAAAGATGTTGGCGACCTTTGTGTTGCCCAGGCGGAAGATATAGACCGTGCGGTTGTAGCCGTCGATATAACAGGGCACCTTTCCCTCTATGATCTTCAGCCCCTGTTCATCAAAAGTGACCGGCAGCCCGCAGAGCTTTGCCAGATTGGAGATCAGGTTGCCTGTGCCGTGATTGGGTGTCCTGAGAACATAAAATATCTCGTCCTCCTCTTTAAAGAGTTCGACGATAATATCTTTCTCTTTATCCAGATAAAACCGCTGAAACCAGACTCTTGCACTCATCCGCTCTTCGTCTCCTCTGCGTGTTTTATCTATCATAACAGAAGCAGAGCCTGTCGTGAAGCCCTGCGCATTACAGACATCACAAAAAGAATAACCTGATACTTGACCTGAAAACGTTCTTGCGATATATTTTCTTAACATGAATGCAAATTTTATTTTATCTATAATATATTAACAGTGATGATGTGTTCAAAGATTATGTATTCAAAAAAAGAAATAGCCGCAGCCTGCATTACATTCTGCGCCAATCTGGTATTATTCCTGACGATATGGATAGAGCACGAATATGACCGGATCCACTTTGACCAGATCCTGTTCCAGCTGAAAACCTCCACGACAGGAGCACAGAGCGCCCTTCTGGGAAGCGCGATCGTGGTGATCGGTATCCTCCCTGTAGTTCTGACGATACTGGAAATACGGCTGTATCCGGTTTTTGCAACATTCGTCAGGAAACGTGTACTGCCTCTCACGTCCATGATGCTGGCCGTCACACTCTTTATTTTCTCTGCACATACAGATATTTATGCATATGTGAAATCCGATTCCGAAAAGTCAGACTTCATTGAAACATACTACGTGGATCCTGATGCTTCGCTCCTTCAGTTTCCCGAACAGAAACGGAATCTGATCTACATTTTCCTGGAATCCATGGAAAGTACCTATGCCGATCCTGCTGCGGGAGACCCGGTCACCACCTGCTTCATCCCGGAACTGGAAGCCCTGGCGGAAGAAAATGTACATTTTTCAAATACCGGCAAACTGGGCGGCGCACTGGCGTTTTCCGGCACGAACTGGACAGCGGCGGCCATGCTGGCTCAGACGTCCGGCGTGACTCTCAAAATATCTGTCGACGCGGACACCTATGGTTCGGAAGACGCGTTCCTGCCCGGCGTCACGTCCATCGGGGAGCTCCTGGAACAGCAGGGTTACAACCAGACTCTCCTGCTGGGTTCCGACGCAGAATTCAATGGGCGCAGAGCCTATTTCAAGGAACACGGCAACTATGACATTCTGGATACAGGCTCTCTGAAGACAGCCCACCGTCTGGAGGAGGATTACAACGAATGGTGGGGATTTGAGGATGAAAAGCTGTTTGCCTACGCCCGGGAGGAGCTGACGCGCCTGGCTGCGGAAGACGCTCCCTTCAATCTGACCATGCTCACGGCAGACACTCATTTCCCCGACGGATACCAGTGTCACCTGTGCGAAGAAACTTATGAAGAGCCTTACGCCAACGTACTGGCCTGTTCTTCCCTGCAGGTGAAAGATTTTATCTCCTGGATACAGGAACAGCCCTTCTACGAAAACACCACGATCGTGATCAGCGGAGACCATCTGACGATGGATGCCGCCTTTATGAATGATATCGATCCGGATTATACCAGAACTGTCTATAACTGCATTCTCAATGCCGCGGCAGAACCTGTCAAAGAAACAAACCGGCAATTCGGCACCTTTGACATGTTCCCCACGACGCTCGCCGCTCTCGGCGTCAAAATAGAAGGGGACCGTCTGGCCCTGGGTACTAATCTTTTTTCCGGCCGGGACACCCTGACCGAACAGTTCACGTACGAATATCTGGATGAGGAACTGCAGAAACAGTCGGATTTCTATGAACAGGAGCTGCTGATGCAGCCTCTGTAAACGACAGACAGCAGGTCTCTGACATCCCTCAAAAAACAAAAATCCACGATAAAACACTGCCCGAAAAAAACGGGCAGTGTTTTTCTCAGTATGATATACTTTATAGAATAATACTACCCATTTTTCTCAATACCGAGGTACACGCCATGAAAAAACTTTTTTCTGATCACAAACTCTGGTCAGGTCTGTTTTTCCGTCTTCTGCCATACCAGGTTCTGCTGCTGATCATCAACGCGGCAAACGGTATCGTCGACACGGTGTTCGCCAGCAATGTGATCGGTCAGGATGCCATGACGGCCATCGGCCTGTACTCTCCGCTCAACCACTTTCTTTTTGCCCTGAGTATCATGCTGGTGAGCGGTTCCCAGCTCATGGTAGGGAAAGCTATGGGCAGGAACGAGATGGACTCCGTCGAGGATTTCTTTTCCACGGATCTGATCGTCTCCGTTGTCCTGTCTGTCATTGTATCTGTCCTCCTCATCGCAGCTGCACTGACAAACGCGACCCGCGTATTCATCTCTGATCCGGCCGGCCTCAAGGCACTGAACAGTTATCTGATCAGCAACGCCTTCGGCATTCCCGGGCTGGTACTCGGTCAGCAGCTGTTTGCATTCCTTTCCATGGAAAATCAGCGGAAGCTGACGATGATCGCCAGTCTGGTATGCTTTGTCGTTAATACTATTACGGACTGGCTGTTCCTGGTCGTTATGAAAATGGGAACCTTCGGTCTGGGGCTCGGAACCTCGGTTGCCACATGGGTATTCTGTATCGTCATGCTCCGATACTATACCACCGGCAAGTCCGAAATGAAATTCTCCCTCCGGGCATTCCGTCTGAAGGATTCGTTTATCATCATGAAAAAAGGATATTCCGGTGCCATTTCCCGGTTTGTGGAAATGTTCCG
>CACZSZ010000104.1 GCA_902783945.1 uncultured Lachnospiraceae bacterium | reverse complement strand
GCGCAATATTCATGATCACCAGTTCACCGGTAGCCGTTTCCTGTGCACGGGATATCTGCACGAGATTCTGCACAAGGCCGTTGAGACGGTCTACCTGACGCATGGTGGACTGCGTCCATTCTGTTTCGCCTTCCAGCATTTCCTGCATTTCTGTATTGGCGCGGATCACGGCGAGAGGGGTCTTCAACTCGTGACTGGCGTTCGTGATGAATTGCTTCTGACGCTCGACGTTTTCTGTTTCGGAGCGCACGATATCGCTGGAAAAAATACGCATAAAATGATACGCCAGCAACGTTCCGATTATGAGCAGCATCAGAGCGATAAACAGGATCCTGTAGATGGCCATCAGCTGTGCACTGCGGTCGACATAGATGACGATCGTCCCTTCGTTTTCACGCTCTGCCACATAATAATAGTAGCGGCCGAAACTGCCGAATCGGTTCTGGCTGTGCAGGACATATTCCGCGTAGTGTTCAGCGTCAGAATCGCGGATCGAGGCTATATGAGAAGTGATGACTGTTTCTATCTTGTCATCAGGATCGAACAGGACGGCAAAATAGCGTGTCGAATACAGAGAGTCAGCTGTCTGGCCTGTGATTCCGCCCACACCGAAAATCCGGCGAAGACTCCAGACAACGTTTTCACGGGGAAGACCGCTGTCAGGGGCAGCAGAGGATCCGCTTATTTCTGATGACGGATCCCCGGAAGAGTCAGCCAGTTCATGGGTAATTACGTCCTCCGGTATGGGCAGTTCACCGTCGTTTTCTGCTATGTACTCCATGATCTGGCGGACTTCGTTGCGCACAGTCAAAATACTGAACAGGAAGATGCAGCTTCCCATAACCAGCATAACACCGAAGAAGGCAAGTGTAGAGATCGTAATAAATTTTTTCTGAATACGATGGATCTCGTGTTCGGTCATGGCAGTTCCTTTTTAGTAATGATCAGCAGCCCGAAGGATCCGGCATCTGACGGTCAGTTCCGGATCAGAGAGTAGGTGCCTTCGTGCCCTCCTGTGATATATGCTTCGGCGGCGACTCCTGTCAGCTTTCGCTGCAGATAGCGGACGTACAGATAGACTGTATCAGCGTCAGCTTCGGGTTCACGGGACCATACATGTTCCAGGATGTACGCAGTCTCCAGCGGTTTCTCAGGATTTTGAATAAAAAGCTGAAGCAATTCGCATTCCTTCATGGAAAGACGCACGGAATTGACGGCTGAAAGTTCCAGCGTTGCAGCGTTCAGGGAGAAATTGGCATACGATAGGACAGAAGAAGAATACTGCGTGCGGCGGCGGGTCATTGCCTGGACGCGGGCGAGCAGTTCTTTCATGGCAAAAGGTTTCGTGAGATAATCATCTGCGCCGGCGTTCAGCCCGGCAACGCGGTCATCGATTTCTGTTTTGGCAGTGAGAAGCAGAACAGGTACCGTGATATTGCGGCTGCGGAGTGTCTGCAGTACGGTGATCCCGTCTATTCTCGGCATCATGATATCAAGAATGACAGCGTCATATCCGTTCCGGTCAAGCTGTTCCAGGGCAGCTTCACCGTCAAAGACACTGTCAACGGCATACCCGGCATGCTCCAGCATGACCGTTATGACACGATTCAGGTCGGTGGTATCTTCAGCGATTAACAGTCTCAAAATAAATACCTGCTTTCTGGTTATTATTTACGGCAGCCGGGAAGTTACAGATCCCGGATCATGTCCCTCAGTGTCTGCATGGATTCATCTGTGGAAGCCAGTTCGTCGGCACAGCGTTTCAGTTCCCGTTCGATCAGAGCCGTATTGCCTTTAAAATGGTGCTTGTATTTCAGATGATGCTCCAGTGCTGCCCAGGTGTCCATGGAGATCGTCCGAAGCTGGATTTCCGCAAACCACTGGCTGCGATAGCGGATGATCAGGTGGAAACTGCGGTACCCGTTAGGTTTGACGTGGCGGATATAATCCTTTTCTTCGACAAATTCAACGCCCGGCAGAGCAAGAAGCCGGTTACGGATCGTATAGATATCGTCGATAAAAGCACAGACAATGCGGATGCCGATAGCGTCATGGATCTCGTACAGTGCGGACTGCGGGGTCTCGGGCAGACCTTTTCTGCGGCATTTCTCGCGCATGCTTTCATCGGACTTGACCCTGCCCAGAAGGTGTTCGACGGGATCCATACCGGTTTCTTCTGTCATTTCCGCGCGGATACTGGTTATCAGATCCAGCAGTTCATGCATGATGAGTTCAAGGGTTTCTTTTGAAGATCCGTAAATTGTATCTTCTATATTATTATAGTAATCTGATTCTTTCATATTTTTCATTCCGAATGGGTTTCATTCTTTTGATATTACGAATATATTATCTCATACAGGAGAAGAAACATCTATAAACATATTATGAATTTGTTTTAGTAACAGTAGAAACGCAGAACGGGCAGGACAGATTTCTGAGTGTGTCCAATCCAGTGCGAAAAAGGGTCGACAATTTTTGATCGCGCTGTATAATAGCATAAGAATAATCCGTAAAAAATTGCGAATATTATATCGTTCTGGGAGGGAGAAAAAATGGCTAATAAACTGGCAAAGGCGGCGCAGAAGAAAGCGTTTTCCCTGGCGCTGGATTATGTGATCAAGAATCGAGAGAAAAACAGCTATCTCAAGGTCATTGATCTGGCGGAAAAGTTTCTGGGAGACACCTGGTCGCCGAATGCTTTTGTAAAGTTCCGTCAGGCTTTCAGCGAAGGCGGTAAGTATAAAGTATACTTTGACAAGATGATGGATAACGTTGATCCGCAGGTGGTCAAAGGCCTGTTCCTGTCACTCGGCTTCGAGGCGGGGTATTACGGTTTCCATGAGAAAAAAGAATACGAAGAGAAACTCGGCGTCAAACTGCCGTGGGTCATTCTGTTCGATCCGACCAGTGCCTGCAATCTGCATTGCATCGGCTGCTGGGCTTCCGAGTACAGCCGTGCGCTGAACATGTCTTTCGAGGATATGGACAGTCTTGTGAGCCAGGGCAAAGCCATGGGAATCCGCGGTTACATCATGACCGGCGGCGAACCGCTTGTCCGCAAAAAAGATGTGATCAAGCTGGCAAGAAAGCATCATGACTGCGGTTTCGTGATCTTTACGAACGGCACGCTTGTCGATCAGCCGTTCTGTGATGATCTGCGTGAAGTCAAGAATGTCGTTCTCTCCATGAGCGTCGAAGGAATGGCCGAGGCCACAGATGCCCGCCGCGGCGAAGGCGTGTTCCAGAAAGTTATGGACGCGATGGATCTGCTTCACAAGAACAAACTGCCGTATGGCACTTCCATCTGCTATACCAGCCAGAACTACAAAGCTGTCACCAGCGATGAGTTCCTGGATTTCCTGATCGACAAGGGTGTGCTGTTCTCCTGGTATTTCCATTTCATGCCGGTCGGGAATGACACAGGCACAGATCTGGTCCTGACGCCGGAGCAGAGAGAATATATGTATCACAGGATCCGTGAGGTCCGCGGATGGGAAGGCGGCAAGAACATCTTCCTGCTTGACTTCCAGAATGACGGCGAATTTGTCCATGGCTGCATCGCGGGCGGCAAGCAGTATTGCCATATCAATCCGAACGGTGACGTGGAGCCCTGCGTGTTCATCCATTATTCCAATGCGAATATCCATGACAAATCGCTGGCAGAATGCCTGCAGCAGCCGCTGTTCAGAGCCTATCAGGCCGGTCAGCCGTTCAATGAGAACTATCTGCAGCCGTGTCCGATGCTTGAGAATCCGGAGAAACTGCGTGAGATCGTCAAGGCCACCGGTGCGAAAAGCACTGATATGACCGATCCGGAGGATGTTGAACACCTGTGTGCGAAATGCGACAATTATGCCAAAGAGTGGGCGCCGTACGCTGACAGACTGTGGGCGAGCACCCATCCGGACTACAAGCCGAAAACGGAGCAGGAAAGCGCGTAATACTCCTTTCCGAACGAAATAGTGATCCGGAACAAGAGTCCTGTACATGATCCTGAGAGATCTGGCAGGACTCTTTTTAATAGAAAATTCCTAAATAGCCATCTTTTTGTTACTTTTTACTAATTGTTTTTTAAAAGATTTGGTGGTATTATGCTTATAAAATTACATTTTTGTTACAAAGCTGTTTCAAAAATGACTTCAACTGTAAAAACTCTGCCTGACAAACCGGGATTTTCGAACGGGATTCCGGCGGCAGCATAAAGCGTATACTCCGGAAGGTATGAAAACCGGAAATATTCATATGCAGCAGTGCTGAAGGCAGGATAAACGGAGGTATTTTTATGCAACTTAGTAAGATACGAACGATCAAAAGCAAAAAGATCGTCGCGGCCTGCCTGATCGCTGCGCTGGGTGTATCTACAGCCTATTCTGTCATGGCGGGTCCGCTCGATGATATTGCCGTGATCCAGCAGCAGCAGGAAGCTGCCTATGCGGAACTGGAACAGATCCGGACAGCGATCAACAGTCTGGAACAGCAGAAGAACGCTGTTCTTTCCCAGATTGACTCGTATGACGCTCAGCTGGTCACTACTATTGCAACGATCAATGCGTTGGAAGAGTCGATAAAGAATAAGGAAAAAGAACTTGAAGATACAGCTGCCCAGCTGGAAAAGGCAGAGGAGGAAGAGGCCAAACAGTATGAGGCCATGAAGAGCCGTATCCAGTATATGTATGAGCAGGGCGGCGATCTCGGACTGGCATCCGTACTGCTCGGCACATCCGGACTCGGCAGTGTCCTTAACAGAGCTCAGGATACGCAGGATATGTACGATTACGACCGGGCAGAGCTGGATGAGTATACCAAAACAACAGAGACGATCGAAAAACTGCAGGCCAAGCAGCGCAAGCAGAAATCGACGCTCCTGGAAATGAAGAGGACACAGACAGAGGTTCAGAAGAGACTGGAAGACCTGAAAGCTCAGGCACAGAAGACTTCTGAAAATGTTGACGCTCAGCTGACACAGGCCGGCGAACAGGCCGTTGTCTATCAGCAGCTGATCGAGCAGCAGAACGCCGAGATAGCCCGCCTGCAGGAAGTGCAGAGGCAGATTGAGGAAGCGGCACGTATCGCCGCCGAGCAGGAAGCGGCTCGTCAGGCAGCAGCCGCGTGGGCAGCGCAGCAGGCAGCATACGAAGCGCAGATGGCCGCGGAGGCAGAGCAGGCCATGTATGTGGAGCAGCAGGTTTATGACGATGCCGGCTACAGCGACGACGCATATGTGGACGACAGTGTGTACTATGACGATAGCACCGCCTATTATGATGATGGTACTGCTTATTATGATGACAGTACCGGCGTATATGATGAAAGCACGGGTTACTATGACGATGCTGCCGGCGTGTATGATGACGGCGCGGATTATAGTGATGACACGGCGTATTATGATGACAGTGCATACTATGATGCCGGTTATACGGATTACAGCTATGACGCAGGTTATGATACATCTTCTGCCGATACAAGTACAGATTACACGTATACGCCGAGTTCTGACGGTTCTTTGACAGGACAGGATATTGCTAACTACGCACTGCAGTTCGTCGGAAACCCGTATGTATGGGGCGGTACCGATCTGGTGAACGGCGCTGACTGTTCAGGCTTTGTACAGTCTGTTTATGGGGACAACGGAATTTCACTTTCACGTACCACATATACACAGATGAACGAAGGAACACCTGTCTCATATGATGAGATGCAGCCCGGTGATGTCATCAATTACGGTTATCACACCGCCATCTATCTGGGAGATAACCAGATCGTTCATGCTGCAGATGAGAGCCTTGGTATTATCGTATCCGACAATCCGGCCTTCGAGCCAATCGTGACGATCCGCCGGTTCGTATAAACCGGTTTATACGGATAAGCCAGGCGCTGAATAAAGAACGTTAAAAAGAATAGTTTAACTCTCCCAGAGCGGCTGAGGATCGGAGGACTCCGGTACTTGGCCGCTCGTTGTTTCAAAAGTATGGAACTGTACGACGGAAAAAAAGAACCGCCGCATTTTTTGAATGCGGCGGCTCCTGAAAATCAGCAGATCAGCCTTCGATGGAGATATATTTCTTTTCCGGGATCTGTTCTTCGACGACTTTTTTCGGTACGTGCAGTTTCAGGATGCCGTCTTCAAAGCGGGCTTTGATATCTTCCTCTGTGATATCTTCGCCGACATAAAAGCTTCGTTTCATAGAACCGGAGTAACGTTCGCGCCGGATGATACGGCCTTCCGCATCCTTTTCTTCGTTGGAAGACTTTTTCTCGGCACTGATATTCAGGTATCCGCCGTTCAGTTCCAGAGACAGATCCTCTTTCTTATAGCCTGGCAGTTCTACATCCAGATCAAATCCGGTCTCTGTTTCCTTGATATCGGTGCGCATCAGATTTGTGCGTTCTGTATGAACGGCGGGACGATAGTTGCGGAAAAAGCTGCGGTCCCAGTCTCCAAAAAAGTCATCCATAAGATTGTCTCCAAAAATACTCGGTAAATATGCCATGATAAAACCTCCTTTTTATTCTGTCCCTTGCGGAGAGTCTGCAGAACATTTATTATCAGTGCCTGCAGCTGTTTTTCCTGTGCAGCTGTTGTGTCTGCCGGATTCCGGATAGGGGCTGTTGTTTAATTTGTAATTGTACTATATCACAATTATTAGCACTCGTCAATAGCGAGTGCTAACATTTTTTCGGAGTTTATCCGGGAAAAGGTTTATGGTAGAATAGTGTGAACGTTAGCAGATGCACTCTTTCTGCAGCGGCTGCGGTTAGTTAAGGACGATCGGAATACCTGCCGGCATACAGTGAAACCGGCGATGATATAAAACAGATGGAGTTATCTGAAAAACGTAAGATATATGTTCAGCTGCCTGCCCGTATCTGTGACTGGTATGCACAGAACAAACGTATTCTGCCATGGCGGGAAGACAGGGATCCTTATAAAATCTGGATTTCCGAGATTATGCTGCAGCAGACACGCGTGGAGGCAGTCAAACCATATTTTGAGAGGTTTCTTGCTGAACTGCCGGATATCGGTGCTCTGGCTGCCTGTCCGGAAGAAAAACTGTTGAAACTGTGGGAAGGACTGGGTTATTACAGCCGTGTGCGGAACATGCAGAAAACGGCACGGCAGCTTGTTTCTAAAGCCGGAGATGAACACAGAAAGGTAGTTTCTCTTCCGCAGGATCCGGAAGAATTGCTGAAACTTCCCGGAATAGGCAGTTATACCGCGGGGGCTGTTGCGTCGATCGCGTACGGTGTGCGCGTACCGGCAGTGGACGGAAATGTACTTCGTATTCTTTCGCGGGTAACGGCAGATGATTCAGATGTACTGAAGGCTTCCGTGAAACGTGAGGCAGAACTGCTTCTGACAGAAGCGCTGGCAGCAAAGACGGAAATGTCGGCGGCACAGCCGGATCCGGGAGAATTCAATCAGGGAATGATGGATCTTGGAGCATGTGTCTGTCTTCCCAATGTACAGCCGCTCTGTGAAAGCTGTCCGCTTGAAGATATATGCGAAGCACACAGATCAGACAGGGAAACGGCATATCCAATCCGGAAGAAAGCAAAGAAGCGGCGGATCGAGCAGAGAACAGTGCTGATCATACGGGATGGAGGCAGAGTGGCGCTGACCCGGCGCGGAAATAAAGGGCTGCTGGCAGGAATGTACGAATTCCCGAATCTGGAAGGAAAACAGGGCAGAAAAGCAGTACTGAAGATCGCAGCGGAAAAAAACCTGGAACCGCTCCGCATACAGAAGCTTGACCCGGCAAGGCATTTATTTTCTCATGTCGAATGGCAGATGACCGGATATGAGATCAGGGTCGCGGATTTTCCGGAAAACGCTTCCGGGAATGATAAAAATGAAGAGAACAGCTGGTTCCTGGCCGAGATCGGACAGATTGAACAGTCGTATCCGATTCCATCGGCATATAAAGCATATGCGCATTATCTTCAAATGAAAATAGGCGCAGACAGGGACAGCGTATCAGGAACAGCATATGGCAGACAGAAACCGGGGAAAATGCATGAAGAATGACAAAATCAACCGAATATGGATCCGTATCAGGTCGCTTCTGCTGACAGGTGTATTTGTTTTTGCTTCAGCGGTAAATGTACACGCAGAGGAACAATCTGACGTTTCCTCCTACTATTCTGAAAAAGAACATGCCGATATGGACTATGCCGATATGGACTATACCAGTGTAAATCCTCATGCACTGGATGAAGTCCTGGCAGATCTTGACGGGATTACTGACGGGACGATCGCTGCGGATGATCCCGAACAGCGCACTGCAGAGATCTATACTGAAATCCTGCAGATCATGAATTCTGAATACACGAAATATGTGCTGGGTGATATCAGGCATTATATGAACGTTCACGATGAAAAGATGAACGAATTGAACCGGCAGGACACACTGGCTGTTCAGGACATGTCGGATGCAGCATTTCTGAGTCTGCAGAAAGCGTTGGAAGGACCGTATGGAGACGAACTGCGGAAAGAATTTTCCGCCGGTCAGACGGACGAACTGGAAGATTATAAAGCACTGACGGACAGAGAGCGTGAGCTGACGGACCGGGAGACGGAACTGCAGCAGCAGTATGAACGGATTTCAGAAGAAGACTATACGTTTGAGTACAAAGGCAGAAACTGGACAGTCGATGACATCATGGAGGATCCGCCGGAGGATTATGATGATCTCATAGCAGTTTATCTGGGTGTCACCAAAGCGATGAATGACGCTATAGTTCCCGTGTTTCAGGAACTGATAGCGACGAGGAAGGAAATCGCAGAACTTGAGGGGTACGATACTTACACAGATTATTGTTATGATGTCAGTTACGGACGGGATTTCACAGGGGAAGATATCGCCGCTCTCCGCGAGACAGTCATCCGTGAAATAAAGCCGCTGTATGAAGAACTGCGTATGATGCAGTACATGAATGAATATAATACGGATCTGGAAACGCCTCTGACCGGCGATGAGATCGTGGAGACGATCGGAGAGCACATGGGCAGCGTCCACCCTGAATTGATGGAGGCTTTTGACTACATGTGCGAACACGGACTGTACTGCATCGATAATACCGATGATATGCTCGATGTCGGCTTTACCTCTGATATGCCCGAATACGGTTCTGCTTTTATCTTTGAAAAAACAGACGGAACGATCCACGATCTGGAAACGACGGTTCATGAATTCGGGCACTTCAATGCCGCCTATCATGCTCAGCAGAATGTGCTGATGGACAGTCTGCTGGTGGATGTGGCCGAAATCCAGTCACAGGGACTTGAGATGCTGTTTCTTGATGAAATGAAAGAAATCCTGCCTGACGATCCGGAAGGGCTGCAGCTGTATCTGCTGGTCAACATGCTGGATTCTGTCCTGACAGGATTTGAATATGATGAATTTCAGCAGGAAATCTACGCCGGGGACGAGATGACGCAGGAAGAGCTGAACCGGCTTGCCATGGACATCGATGAAAAATATACGGGGTATTATTATGACGATAAGGGAGAAGCGTATGAGTGGGTCATGATCAATCATACGTTCACGTCCCCGCTTTATTACATAGGGTATGCTACTTCTGCGCTGTCTGCGCTGGACATCTGGTCACAGTCTCTGGAAGACCGCGATGCGGCAGTTGACAAGTATATGAAGCTTTCGGCAGTCCCGCTGGATATGCCGTATCAGGAAGCGACGACAAGCTGCGGGCTGCGCAATATGCTTGAGCCGGAAAATATTGCCGATCTGGCAGACGAGATCCGTGACTGGATCGGACAGAACTCTTATGAAGGATTTGAAGAATTCGGATTTCCGGATTTCGACATGCCCTTCGGGTTCGGAGAAGAAAGTCCTTTTGGTTTTGGAGAAGAGAGTCCTTTCGGTTTTGAAGAAGAGGATCCCTTTGACGACGGGGGAGTGACACCGGTGGAACCGTATGGAATGCAGCCGGGCGGATCGGGGGATCAATCCGAAAACTCCGGGGATCAGTATTATGATGAAATGATTGAGAAAGCCATGAGACTGAGTGCGGCTGCGGTTGCACTGAATGTTCTTGTGCGTCTTGCCGTGCTGATCATTGCTCTGATCGCTTATTGCAGAAAGAAAAAAAGAGGTCCGGACTTCCCGGACTGGAGGTGACAGATGCGCATCGGAACAGGGTATGATGTACACCGTCTGACAGAAAACCGGAAACTGATCCTCTGCGGTGTGGAAATTCCATATGAAAAAGGACTGCTCGGGCATTCCGACGCAGATGTGGCGGCCAATGCCGTGATGGATGCTCTGCTCGGTGCGGCGGCACTGGGCGATATCGGACTGCTGTTTCCGGATACGGATCCGGCATATGAAGGAGCATCCAGCATGGAGCTGCTGCGGCAGGTCGGAGAAAAACTGGAAGAGAGTCTGTATCTGATCGGAAATATTGACTGTACGATCATTGCACAGCGTCCGAAGCTGCGGCCTTACATTGAAGAGATGCGGCAGAATCTGGCGTCCGCGCTCGGGATTGAAACCGGCCGTGTAAGCGTCAAGGCGACGACAGAAGAAGGACTTGGATTCACCGGCTCGGGGGAAGGCATAGCGTCACAGGCTGTCTGCTGTCTGGAATCCGTGCTGGACATGATACCGGATGACAGAATGCCGGACAGACTGCCTTGTGAGTGGGGAGCAGAAGGGTCGGATGTACCGCCGTGTGAGCGGAATGCAGGCGCCGGAGGATGCCCGCGATGTCCCGGCCGGGAGATTTAAATTTCAAAAATACAGTGGCCCATGGCCGGAAAGGATACAGGAAAAAATATGAAAATTTACAATACACTGACAAGAAAAAAAGAAGACTTTGTTCCAATCGAAGAGGGTAAGGTCCGGATGTACGTGTGCGGACCGACGGTCTACAACCTGATCCATATCGGCAATGCGCGGCCGATGATCGTATTCGATACCTTCCGCCGGTATATGACGTATAAAGGATACGATGTAAATTACGTGTCCAATTTTACGGATGTCGACGACAAGATCATAGCAAAAGCGAACGAAGAGGGCGTTTCGTCCGAAGAGATTTCCGAACGTTATATTGCAGAGTGCAGGAAAGACATGGCGGACATGAATGTGATGCCGGCGACGACGCATCCGCAGGCAACAAAAGAAATCGGCGGCATGATCAAACTGATCAGAAAGCTGGAAGAGGACGGATATGCCTACAACGTTGACGGCACCGTGTATTTCCGTACGCGCAGGGACGAACAGTACGGAAAACTGTCACACAAGAATCTGGATGATCTCCGTTCCGGAAACCGGGAATTGAAGGTGACCGGTGAGGAACAGAAGGAAGATCCGCTGGATTTTGTCCTGTGGAAGCCGAAAAAAGAAGGAGAACCTTTCTGGAACAGTCCCTGGGGGCAGGGCCGTCCGGGCTGGCATACGGAATGTTCCGTGATGGCAAAAAAATATCTGGGCGACACGATCGACATTCACGCCGGCGGAGAGGATCTGATCTTCCCGCATCATGAAAATGAGATCGCACAGAGCGAGTGCGCGAACGGCGTGATCTTTGCCAATTACTGGATGCACAACGGTTTCCTGCGTATTGACAATGAAAAGATGAGCAAATCGCTCGGCAATTTCAAGACAGTCCGTGAGATCGGACAGATCTATGATCTGCAGGTTCTGCGGCTGTTCATGCTGTCGGCGCATTACCGCAGTCCTGTCAATTTCAGTGCGGAGATCATGGAATCTTCGGCAAATGCACTGGAGCGTATCCGCACGGCGGTCAGCAGTCTGAATTACAATATACAGCATGCGTCTGGCGAACTGACAGAAGCGGAACAGGCCAGACTTGAGGAAATAAAAGCCTTCCGCAGTCAGTTTGAAACGGCAATGGAAGATGATCTGAATACGGCAGACGCTCTTTCTGCAGTGTTTGAGCTGGTAAAATTTGCCAATGTAGAGGGAAAGGAAACGGCATCTCCCGCTTTCCTGCAGGCACTGAAGGATGAGATCGTGACACTGTGCGGCATTCTCGGACTGATCGTGGATGTTCAGGAAGAAGAACTGGATGAAGAGATTGAAAAGCTGATCGCGGAACGGCAGGCTGCCCGCAAGGCCAAAGACTTTGCCAGGGCAGACGAGATCCGGGACGAACTGCTGGCCCGCGGTATTGAATTGAAAGATACGCGCGAGGGTGTGAAGTGGAAACGTGTATGACAGGAATGAAGCAGGTTCCGGGAATGCACATGCCGGACGCCGGCCGGCTTTCTCCGCTCAATCTGGCGTATGTCGGCGACAGCATCATGGATCTGATCGTGCGGACAGAACTGGTAAAGGATGCAAATGAGCCTGTGCATGTACTGCACAAGAAGGCATCGGCGATCGTGAACGCGGCAAACCAGAGCCGGATGGCGGGGATCCTTGAACCGATGTTCACGGAAGAGGAGGCGGCAGTGTACCGACGCGGCCGCAACGCCAAATCGGCGACTCACGCCAAGAATGCCAGTATTCAGGAGTACCGCAGGGCCACAGGCCTGGAGGCTGTCTTCGGCTATCTGTATCTGAAAG
This sequence comes from uncultured Lachnospiraceae bacterium, assembly GCA_902783945.1. Lineage (GTDB taxonomy): Bacteria > Bacillota > Clostridia > Lachnospirales > Lachnospiraceae > Bilifractor. The sequence continues at coordinate 726 of CACZSZ010000104.1, read as the reverse complement.
GGGATTACGGCCGGGTGATGGAACTGTATAAAGCGGGACAGGAGCGTTCAGAAAGTGAAAAACATGAGTAAGATAAAGAGCACGGATAATAAAGAATACAGTGAAAACCACATTGAGGGACGCAATGCAGTTCTGGAAGCATTCCGGTCAGGCAGAACCGTAGACAAGGTCTTTATCCAAAAGGACCTGCACGACGGAATGATCATGACTATCGCCCGGGAAGCTCGGAAGGCCGGGACGATCATCAGCTACGTGCCTAAAGAGAGACTGAATCAGATGTCTGAGACAGGCAGCCACCAGGGTGTGATCGCGTACACGGCATCCTTTGCATATGCAGCGGTAGAGGACATTCTGAAAAAGGCGGAAGAAAAAGGAGAACCTCCATTTCTTTTCGTCCTGGACGGGATCGAGGATCCGCATAATCTGGGGGCGATCATCCGCAGTGCCAATCTGGCCGGAGCGCACGGCGTGATCCTGCCGAAACACCGGTCTGCAGGGCTCACAGCTGCTGCGGCCAAGGCTTCTGCCGGTGCAGTCCACTACACTCCGGTGGCCAAGGTCACCAATCTTGCCGGTACGATCGAGGAACTGAAAGAAAAAGGAATCTGGTTTGCCTGTGCCGATATGCGGGCGCCGTCCATGTATAAGGCGGACCTGACAGGACCGCTCGGACTTGTGATCGGGAGCGAAGGAGAAGGTGTCAGCCGCCTGATCAGGGAAAAATGT
>CACZSZ010000103.1 GCA_902783945.1 uncultured Lachnospiraceae bacterium | reverse complement strand
GCCGTCCGCATCGAACTGGATCGCACAGTCGTAATGCTGATAATAGGCATACTTCATACCTGTCTGAAAGGCTCCGGCGAGCCCGAGGTTTACGGGAAGATCCACGATATGGTATCCGTTTTTGTGACAGATGGCGGATGTGCGGTCCGTAGATCCGTCATTGATCACAACATAATCGTAAGCCGGATAATTCAGCCGGATGTTTTCCACGACACGGACAATATTTTCTTCTTCGTTAAAAGCCGGAATGATCAGCAGCAGTTTCATGATCCTCTATTCTCTGAATTAGATGCTTCCGCATGTTTATAGATACGATTGATGGCGGCAGCGACAGGCGCCGGCCAGAATTTTCTCAGCATTTCCAGGTCTTCCGCAGTGCGCCGGTCAGATCCGATCAGATCCGTAGTTGTCGAGGCGGCGTGTATGCGATGGCCTGCAAGCATACGCGTGTCATACACAAAAGACCCTTCCATGCGGGAAAAACGTTCCCATGCTTCCCAGTCCAGATTGCTCCCCATACCAGAGCGGAACGGTTTATCCGGCAGATTTGCTTTTACATATGTCACAGCCGGGCAGCAGACAGGATTGCCGAGGGAAAGTATCCTCCGCTTTACAGAGACAGAAGCAGCCGAGCCGTTCTTTGCCAGAGGCCGGAGGAGTTTCCGCTTGATCCTGAGATTCTTTGTGTCAGTCACTCTCTGACCGCTGCGGATTTCATAATAGTCCGAAAAAAATATCAGCGGGCGGGGAGTACGTCCCAGTGCCTCCAGTGCAGCTTCCGCATATTCCGGCTCGTACACATCATCCTGATGGGAGAGCACGACATAGTCTGTATCCGCGGCCGCATAAGCGCTGTTCCAGTCCTCTGCGATGCCGGGAGTGTGATCCTGTATAACAAGCGGAAGAGCATACTCCTTCGCTGTGCTTTCAATAAAACTATTGGGCGTTGATGTGGAAATATAAACAGGACACGGCGCTTTCTGCGAGAGAAGCGACTGTATGCAGTCTCTGAGATAGGGACTTTCCTTATAGGCACAGACGACAAAGGACAATGTATTCATGAGCGTATTATCGCATAAATACAAAAAAAACTCCACAGAATAATTAAGACTCGGCATAAAAGTGCGGAACAGCTTCAGACTTCTTTGCGGCGGTGCGGCAGATTTGCTTATCGGGCGGTTAGGTGATACAATATAACATTAGTTAACCATGCCCTTCATGCAGTGAAAGACTGGCCCGGAGAACAGATCATGACAGAGAGTTATATCGGAAGTGTAAAAATCATACAGACTGAGGATGCGGAGAAGAGGACTTTTTCCGATGACACTGAAGTAACGGAAATCCTGCGGATCCTGAAAGAAGAACCTCCGGAAGAGTACAGCAGACTGATCGACGAGAAGAAGGCCTGGCCTTTTCTGCTTCATCTCTCCCATGTGCGCACAAATGCGATCCGTTCACTTACCTTTTTTCAGACAGAGCAGGTGCTGGAGATCGGAGCCGGGTGCGGGATCCTGACGGGTTTTCTGGCAGAGAAATGCGGGGCGGTAACGGGGATTGAACCTTCTCTGAGCCGCTGCCGTGTCAATGCGTCGCAAAACAGCAGGCATGATAACATCACCCTGCTGGCAATGACGGCTTCGGAGGCAGAAAATGTACTCACAGGTGCCTTTGATACGGTTCTCTGGATCGATGCGCCCGTGGACGCTTCCGAGGATGAGGGACTGCGTATGTCAGCGGAAGAAAAACTGGATTTTGCGCTGGCTCACCTGCGGGAGGGCGGAAGGCTGATCCTGGGTGTCGATAACCGTCTGGGTCTGCGATTCCTGGCCGGAGAGAAAGAAGAATATACAGGCCGGTTCTTTGAAGGCGTGGAAGGTTATCCCGCGGAAGAAAACAGGTATACTGCTTCCGGAAAAGAATGGAAACAGCTTTTAGCAGAACACGGGCTGAAGGATGCAGAGTTCTATTATCCCTATCCGGATCACCGGTTTTCCATGCAGATCTATACGGACGCCTGGCTTCCCAAGGCGGAGGATCTGCATATCAATTATCAGAACTTTGCCAATAAGAGAATGGTGATCTTTGATGATGATGCTGTTTGGCGGACCATGCTGGAAAACGGGCTGTTTCCGCAGTTTGCCAATTCCTTTCTGATCGTGTGCCGCAAGGGGAGAAGCTGATGGAAAAACTTCTGTATGCAAGATATTCCAATGAAAGAGCGCCGCGTTTCTCTGTGTATACGGAAATTCTGGAGAATGCCGAAGGCGGACGGACGGTGCGGAAATATGCGGACAGCAGCAGGGCGGATGCACATATCCGTTCGATCCTGCATGCCAGCGAACTGCTCCGTGAGCTGTATGACAAGAGCATTCTGCGGATCAACAGCTGTGAAGAGACGGCGGAAGGGCTTGAACTGGAGTATCTGGAGGGAGAAACCTGGGAGACGGCGCTGGACACGGTACTGCGGCAGGAGGGACCGGAACGTTTCTGTGAAGAGATGCAGCGGTACTTGGCTATGGTCCTGCCGGATGAACGGATGCAGCCATTCCGGATGACAGAGGAGTATCGGGAAATATTCGGGGATCTTCCGGACGCAGCTCTTTCGCAGACACCATTCAGATCGCTTCCGGTCACGGATGTGGATCTGATCCCGGCCAATGTGATGAGGACAGCCGGAGGCAATGTGCTGATCGACTATGAGTGGACATTTGACTTCCCTGTACCGGATGAATTTGTCCGGTACCGGATCGTACATTATTACAGGGAGAGCAATGTACAGCGCAGGCAGCTGCTTCCGGAAGAAAGCTATTACAGGACGTTCGGACTGGACGAAGAAAGCCGGGCACGATGGGCAGAGGCCGAAGTGTGCTTTCAGAAATACATAGAAGGAGAACGTATCCCGGTACGTACTGTATATGCCGGGATCACACCGGGTATCCTGCCGGTACGGGATCTGATCGGGGAAGACGGAGGCAGGAAGGGAACAGAACTGCAGATCTACATCTCAACAGGAAAGGGCTTTCAGGAAGAGACATCCAAGCGCATTCTTTTCCAGGGAGAACGTATCCGGGAACAGATCGATCTTCCGGTTGGGACAGATGCCGTGCGGATCGATCCGGGCGACGAGGCCTGTCTGTGCAGGATCCGGGAACTCCGGACCGGGGACGGACCTGCTGTGCCGGAGAAGTATGAGACGACCGGCGACCGGCTGACAGACGATCTGATCGTTTTTGACCGTATGGACCCGCAGATCATCCTGAACATAAAACAGGATGGGGATTCCGTAAACAGACTGTATATTGATCTGGAAGTTTCTTATCCGGATGAAAGAACGCTGGTCTCACTCCGTCAGCGTTTCCATGATACGAGAGAGGAAATGTGCCGGCTGCAGGAGGAAAACGAACGCATGCGGCAGCGGCTTTCAAAAATAGATGACAACAAGGTGTACAGAACATTGAAGAGTGTTAAAAACATGGGGAAAAAGGGTGCTGCGGAAGGCAACCTGCAGTACTACATCGACAGCTGGACGGCCTCTGAGGAGACGGTGCTGGTGCGCGGATGGGCTCTGGATATAAAGGAAGATGTGGAACTCCGCATAACAGACGGAAAAGGACGCGAAGTGGAGGCGGCTGTCCAGTGGATGCCGCGCGTGGATATTCAGAGGCGTTACGGTGTAGAGAACACGCGGAAGACCGGGTTCTATGCGCGGATCCCGAAAGCAGGAATGACATCTCCCGAACTGATCCTTCAGTTCCGCGCAGGAACCAGAAAAAAACAGTACCGGCTGCAGACAGATAAATCCAGTGACAGGGAACAGCTGCCTTCCGTGCGGCAGGGTCTGGACATGACCTATGTGAAGAAGGGGATCGCCTACCTGAAGCGCAACGGGCTTCGTTCTTTCATGCATCGTCTGACGCACCGGCCTCCGGGAGAGAGGGTGGATTACGGCGAGTGGTTCCTGACACACCGCGTAACAGAAGCACAGCTGGAAGAACAGCGGGAACACGTTTTTGACATACAGCCCAGGATCAGTATCGTGATCCCGATGTACAATACGCAGATTCCGTTCCTGCATGCTCTGATGGAGACGATCCTGGGGCAGTCTTATGCGAACTGGGAACTCTGTCTGGCGGACGGCAGCACAAACAATGATGTGGAAGCCTGCATCCGCGCAGAGTATCTGCAGGATGAGCGGATACGGTACGTCCGTCTGAAAGAAAACCTGGGTATATCCGGCAATACGAATGCCGCCCTTGAGCTGGCCACAGGCGAATTCATTATGCTGTGCGACCATGACGACCTGCTGGAAAAAGATGCCCTGTTCGAGATCGTAAAGCGGATCAACGAGAGACCGGAGACGGATATCCTTTATACCGACGAGGACCTGGTGGATGAGACCGGACAGATGTTCCAGCTGCAGCGGTTCAAGCCGGACTTCGATCTGGATATGCTGTGCAGCATCAACTATATCTGCCATATCTTTGCGGCGAGAAAGACGATCCTGGATGCGGTGGGAGGCTTCCGAAAGGAATGTGACGGCGCACAGGACTGGGATCTGATCCTGCGGTGCTGCGAACAGACGGAGCACATTGAGCATATCGCCAGGGTACTGTATCACTGGCGGGCTTCCGAGACATCCACGGCCGGCAATCCGGACAGCAAGCGCTACGCTGTGGAGGCGGGTAAAAAAGCAGTCCTGGATCACTACAGACGGCTCGGGATCGAGGCGGAAATTGAGGAGACAGGAATATTTATCCTTTTCAGGCCTCTGCTGAAAGTCAGGAAGCATGATAAAGTCTCCATTATCATCTGCAATAAGGATGAAGTGCCCACGCTTAGAAAATGTGTGGAGTCGATCCTGAATAAATCTTCATATGACAATTACGAGATCATTATTGTCGAGAACAACAGTACCGAGCAGAAAACGTTTGATTATTATGCCCAGCTGGAGAAACGTTCCGACAAGATCCGTGTCGTGCGGTTTGAAGGTGCCTTTAATTATTCAAAGGTCAACAATTTCGGCGCGGGGTATGCGGACGGAGAATATCTGATCCTGCTGGATAATGATACAGAGGTGATCACGCCGGACTGGATCGAGCGCATGCTCGGGTACTGTCAGCGGGAGGATGTCGGCGCCGTGGGTGCCAAGCTGTACTATCCCGACAAACTGGTCCAGCACTGCGGCGTCGTGGTCGGTGTCGGCGGTTTTGCCGGGCATATCCTGACTCATACGAACCGCGGCGATGTCGGCTACATGGGCCGGCTGCAGGCTGTGATGGATGTCAGTGCGGTTACGGCCGCCTGCATGATGATCAAACGTTCCGTGTACGATGAGGTCGGCGGACTGGATGAAGATTTCCGTGTGGCGCTCAACGACATTGATCTGTGCATGAAGATACGGGAAAAGGGATACCTGATCGTCATGCATCCCGGTGTGGAACTTTTCCACTATGAGTCCAAGAGCCGCGGATCTGATGAGACGAAGAAAAACCAGGAACGTTTCAAGACGGAGATCCGGCGTTTCCGCACCAAGTGGAAGCAGATCCTGGAGGACGGCGACCCGTATTACAGTCCGCATCTGACACTGATGTACGGAGACTGCCAGATCAGGCTTCCGGATGAACACTTTGATATTATCGATGAGATAGAGAGAGAAGACCGGGAAAACCCGGCAGCGAACTGACCGGACAGCGGGAACCGGATACTATAAGGAAATACTGGAGGAATATGAAGACCGACAATGCACAGCACACAGCACAGTATTATTTAAAGAATGTCGTAACAGCCCTGCTGCTTTCCGTAACTGCAGTCGTTTTCTTTATTGTCTATGAGAAATGTGTTTCACTGACAAACGGAACACTGGCTGCGGAAGTTAAGCGGGTACTGCCCGGAGCGCTTTTGAACGGCAGATCTTTTATTGCGGCAGGCATTATAGGACTCGGCTTTTTTATCCTTCTCTGCAAAGGAAAAAAAGCTGCGGATTTTCTGTATTCCTACCGGTATTTGATCTGCCTGATACTGTTCGCATGCTGCGTCGCTCTGCAGCTTAACGGATCCTCGATCGGGATGTGGAGTGACACACTGGGGCAGCCGGAGAGCGGGGTGCTGGCAGGGGTTTCCCGTTATGTGCGGAGCGATGAGTGGTTTGCCTCCACTCCCATGGCATTCTCTCAGTATTTCGATTATCCGAGAGCGTTCTCTTATTTTGGCAGTGTTCTGAGAGGCATGCCGACAGACATGTTTCTGGAATACGGACAGCCGGTGCGGGACATTGCCGTGATCTTCCGGCCGTTCCACTGGGGATATCTTTTCCTTCCTCCTGCGTACGGGCTGTCGTTTTACTGGTGCGGGCGTCTTTTCGGTTTGTTCCTGGCCAGCTTTGAATTCGGCATGCTGATCACAAAGAGGAACAGGATCCTCTCACTTGCTTTTTCACTGCTGGTCGGTCTGGCACCGGTCGTGCAGTGGTGGTTTGCCATCAACGGCCTGGTGGAAATGCTGTTTTTCCTTCAGATCGCCGTACTGCTTCTCAAAAAATATCTGGAGACTGACAGCAGAGGGAAACGGGCGGGGCTGCTTGCCGGAATCTTTCTGTGTGCAGGCGGCTATATTCTGACTATGTATCCGGCCTGGATGATCCCGCTGGGATATATTCTTGCGGGGACAGCGGCGGGCATCTTCCTGACTTCGTTCAGCAAAAAGTACTGGAAGCGGGCAGATGTACTGGTCCTGGCTGTGGAAGCAGCTGTATTTCTGGTGCTCATGGGATACATTTTTTATAGATCCCGCGGGACGATCGAGTCTCTCATGAATACGAAATTTCCGGGCAGGCGCTTTTTTACAGGAGGAGAAGGCTATTCCACTTCCACAAATTATGTGGCCAATATCTGGTATGCGATATTCGGATATGCTTCTTATATCAACGAATGTGAAAGCGCCCGCTTTTTTGATTTTTTCCCGGTCTGTTCCCTGCCGCTCATATGGTGTCTGGTAAAGGAAAAATGCCGGGACAAACTGCTTCTGATCCTGCTCGCGGTAAGCCTTTTTCTGGAAGTGTATGCAATTTTCGGTTTTTCGCCTGCGCTGGCCAGGGTCACACTGCTTTCCAACTGCAGTTCGCAGAGGATATTTGCGGTTGTCGGATTCTGCAATCTGATCCTGCTTTTCCGCGGTCTCGGACTGATCCGGGAACATATCCGGCTGCCTTTTGCCATAGTGGGCGGAGTTGTACTTTCTGTATTCTGCGTCCAGAGTAATGCCCGCGTATTTCCGGATTATTACATGCATGCCCACCTGAATATACTGGCGATCACGCTGGTACTTATGGCGTTGTTGTATGTTGCGCTTCTGATGACAGGGAAGCAGAGAGGACAGCTGTTTTTTCTGGCCATGGTCTCTGTGATGATGATACTGAGCGGCTCACTTGTCAATCCGGTCCGGCGGGGGATCAGCAATATTTATGAAAGTGAAACTCTCCGTCAGATCAGAGAAGTCAAGGAGGAAGATCCGGAGGCACTCTGGATCGTCGAAGGAGAGGATGTGCCGGTGATCAATCTTCCTATCCTGGTCGGAGCGCGCACAGTCACATGTACGAATGTATATCCTGCTCTCGAAAGATGGAGAGCGCTTGACGGGGGAGCATACGATGAGATTTATAACCGGTATGCAAATGTCTGTATTGATCTGAATGATGCGGATACGGCGGTGTTTTCACTGCTGAGGACAGACTGCTTTCAGCTGACATGTTCACCAGCCGTGCTGAAGCAGATAGGGGTCCGCTACATATTAACGGAAAATGACCTGAGCCGGTATCCGGAATTGCTGCCTGTCAGCAGCTGGGATACATACCGGATCTATGAACTGGCGGAATAAACAGAAAGAGAGAGCATATCCATGAATCAGAAACTGGCCGGAAAGAAATTCATCATCATACCGGTAATGGCCGTGCTGCTTGCGGCTGCAAGTGTATATTTTGTGAGGCATACCGCTTTCGGGTTTTATGCCGCACTGAAGATCTGCATTGCTGCGCTGGGGCTGGCCGCCGTGTATCTTCTGATGACCAGAGGGATACACCGGATCCTGCACTGGATCGCAGAACACAAAAGACGTCTGATCCGCGTTCTCCTTCTGGAGGCAGCCCTGCTTTTTTACATGTACTTTTTTGTACATAAGATCAAAAATGTGATCACACTGTATCAGAGTGCGCAGATGGCGTTCGGTTTTCTCGTCATGATACTGATCGCGGCCGCGGCTTTTCTGACTGAGGTCGGGCGGATCCCGCTGCAGCGGATCTATCTGTTTCTGGGAGTGGCTCTGGGGATCATGTTTCTGTTCATGCAGCCGGTGGGATCGATCCCTGATGAAAAAGCACATCTGTTTGCTTCCTATGATGTCTCCAATACGATGCTTGGCATCAGCAGAACACCGGAAGGACATATTCTCATGCGGTCGGATGACGCGGCTTATCGACTGAGAGAATACAGCAATGCACATAATTTCAGCCTGTATTGGGAAGCGATCGATGACTCTGCCATGCATGAAGAGATGCTGGATATCGGCAGAAAGCCGCTGAGCACGCAGAAGTATCAATATTTTATGCCGGGACTGGGGCTTACCGTCGGCCGGCTTCTGCATGTTGGGGCAGCGGGGACCTTTTTTCTGGGCCGGCTTTTCAATATGCTTGGTTTTGTACTGATCACAGCTTATGCGATCCGCTGTCTGCCTTTCGGCAAAAACATCCTGACTCTGCTGGCACTCATGCCGATGAGTCTACAGCAGGCGTCTTCGTTTTCCTATGATGCGTTTGTCAATTCCACGGCATTTTTACTTGTTGCCCTGACAATGCGGCTGGCCTACGGTACAGAAGAAACGGGCAGCAAAAAGGCGAAACGATGGCATGTGTTTCATATGATCGTTCTCCTCGCAGCGTGTGTACTGCTGCTTCCGGTAAAGGGATATGCCTATGCACCGCTCTGTTTTCTTCCCCTGCTTCTCGTTTTCAGAAAATGGAAGACAAACAGAAAAGAGGCACTGTTTTATATCGGGATCCTGGCAGCCTGTGTGGCGGTATTCGCTGTCCTGCGCCTGCTGCCGATGATGCATCAGATCGGGACTGCCGTTCCGTCAGCAGCCAGCTCGGATGCAAAGCAGTTGTATTCGCTTTCCTACCTGCGCAGTCATCCGTATGAATGGGTCTATGTGCTGTTGAATACATCCCGGAATCAGGGGGCTTTTTACCTGGAATCCATGCTCGGAACACCCATGGGTGTGCTGACAAAGCCGGTCAATAACGTTATTGTCTATGTCTGTGTGGTGGTTCTGATGCTGGCTTCCCTGAAAAGAAGAGGAGAGACGATAATACCCGGAAAAGCGGCAAAAATCTGGACCCATCTGGCCGCATGGGCAAGTGTTGCCTGTATACTGGCAGGTATGCTGTTTGCCTATACAGATGTAAGACGTCAGATGATCGACGGCGTGCAGGGGCGGTATTTTATCCCGGTCGTTTTCCCCATGCTGCTCATGATACGGTCAGATAAGATCAGTGCAGACCGGTCGATCGACGGACCGCTTCTGTCAGCGGTGCTGACATGTGCATTTTTTGTAGTGCATTATCTGATCACCTGAAAACGGAGGGCGCTTTACAGCTTTCCCAGAAGAAATGCTGCCCGAAGGCCCAGTTCATCCGTCCAGCGGCTTCGCAGCCGGCCGGGATACAAGACTTTTTTTATGACAGCAGGGAAATACTTCCGGGAGGCAAACGTATTCAGTAATTTCCGGTCGGCATCGGTACAGAGCGGCTCAAATACATTGCGAAAATCCTGCAGCATTGCCTGATAGGAGGCAAATCCGCCGCCGAAGAAATGGCGGAGACGCCAGAGCCACAGACCGAAGAAAGTCATATTGTCAGAAGTAACAGCGGACTCATGACGGCGATACATCGCAACATAACGATTGTCATAGATAATGTGTCCGAACGCGGCATACATGGGTGACATCCAGGTCCCTCTGGAATTGGAGGTGCGGGGCATGTGCTGCTGTAAAAAATGAAGGGCGTTCCGGTTTATCGCCATCGTAAATTCCAGACCGCACACTTCGAACAGCGTATTGCGCAGAGTAAATTCGCAATGGCGCTCAGGTGAGCGGCCGGTAGGGCTGCCGCTGCCGTCACAGATGATGTAGCCGGCGTAATAGGCTGCGATCTCATGATCATGGGGAGACAGTTTTTCCAGCATAAAGGCAATTTTGTCTTCCAGCCAGATATCATCCTGGTCGCTGAACATGATGTAGTCCTCCGGGAGATCTCTGTTTGTGAGAGTATGAAAACAGGAAGGATAGCCCAGTTTTTTGCCATCTTCAATAAAGAAGATCCGGGAATCCTGTCTGCTGTAGTGCCGGATGATGTCCGCCGAGCTGTCGGAAGAACCGTCGTCGCGGATATACAGCGTAAAATCCTGAAAGGACTGGTGTAAAATGCTTTCCAGCTGTTCAGCAAGATAGTTTTCACCGTTGTACACAGAAAGCAGTATGGCAACTCTGGCATGAGACATAGTTCGGCACCTCTTTGTTATGATAAGAAATTGTTTTTATCCGGCTTTTTTAGCATAACACGACAGTGGGATACATTCCAGTGCAATCAATCACACTGGAAAGATGCAGAAGGCCGTGCTATGCTGTGAGGAATGTATGGATTTGACATAAAATTTCTGACGGATGCCGAAACAGGGGAAATGTATAAAGTGGGGGATTTCGAATGAACATAGGTGTGATCTTTGCCGGCGGATCCGGAAAACGCATGCATACCAGAGGAACACCGAAACAATTTCTGGAAGTAGACGGAAAACCGATCATTATCCATACGCTGGAAAAATTTGAAATGTGTCCGGATGTAGATGCTGTTGTCGTCGTGTGTCTGGAAGCGTATATTCCTTATCTGAAAAAACTGACCGGCAGATATATGCTGGAAAAAGTCCTGCGAATTGTTCCTGGAGGAAAAACCGGCCAGGAGTCCATCTATTACGGGCTGTGCAGTGCCAGAGAGCTGGCAGGTGAAGGGAAGGCTATTGTTCTGATACATGACGGTGTCAGGCCGCTGATCACGAAAGAGCTGATCACGGCGAACATAAAAACAGCGGAAGCAGAAGGCAATGCCGTAACTGTTGCTCCCGCCACGGAGACCATTTTCCAGTTTGAGCATGACACAAAGATCGTTTCCAGAATATATGACCGCAGTACATGTTTTGTGGCAAAAGCTCCGCAGACATTTGTTCTCAAAGATATACTGGATGCGCATGAACAGGCACGGGAAAAACATCAGGAGTATATCGATTCGGCTTCGCTGATGAAGGCATACGGGTATACACTTCACACGGTGGAATCTACTCCCGATAATATAAAAGTTACGACGCCTTCGGATTATTATATGCTGAAGGCGATCATGACAGAAAAAGAACATTCTGAGATATTCGGGTTATAAAGGGGAATTGGTGCGGACATACAGGCATAAGATACGGAACAGTATGGCGGAGATATACAGGCAAAGATACCAGGGGATCAGGACAGCGGGAACGAAAAATGCATGAGAAAATGAGAAAACGAATGAAAACAAATGCATTTCTTAACCTGATCCGCGTGGCCAGTACTGTCGTATTTTCCATCATTTCATTTCCGTATACATCCCGGGTCCTTCAGGTTGAGAATCTGGGCAGGGTCAATTACAGTCTGTCCATTGTCAGTTATTTTACACTGCTTGCCGGTCTGGGTATAACGCAGTACGGTGTAAGAGAAGGGGCAAAATACCGGCAGGACCGCGATCAGTTTCGTCAGTTTGCGTCTGAAGCATTTACGGTCACGGTCCTTTCAACGGCCTTTTCCTATGTGCTGCTGTTCGGAATAGTTTTCCTTGTGCCGCGGTTCGCAGGGTACAGGGAACTCATTCTGATCCTCAGCCTGACGATCGGTCTTACGACGATCGGCGTTGAATGGGTCAATACTGTATATGAGGACTTCCGGCAGATTACGATCCGCAGTGTTGTTACCCAGATCTTTGTCATTGCAGGCCTCGTCCTGTTTGTCCGGAACGAGGATGATTATATTGTGTACGCATGGCTGCTTGTTCTTTCAGGCGGTATTACATATGTGATGAACTGGTTCTATAACAGGCGGTATGTACATATCAGGCTTG
>CACZSZ010000102.1 GCA_902783945.1 uncultured Lachnospiraceae bacterium | reverse complement strand
TATATCACCACAGGCAAGTACCCGAAGGGACTGCTCGTGTAACGTGCAAAAAATGTGAAGCGTGTCCTTGACACGGGTAGTGGTTTACGGCTATCCGGCGGATTTTTGATTTGATTTTGGTGTTTTGTCTGCCGCTTCCTGGCTATCCGGCGGATTTTTGATTTGATTTTGGAATTTTGTCTGCCACTTCCCGGCTGTGCGGCGGATTTTTGATTTGATTTTAGATTTTTATCCGCCACTTCCCGGCTGTGCAGCGGATTTTTGATTTGATTATTTGATTTTGGCCGCTACTTACAGGCTCACAATAGAAATGTCCGCCAGCCTGATGCTGGCGGACATAGCATATCACAATTTCATCATTCTCATCAATGATCAATACTATGATCATCTTGCCAAAAGTCAAACACGTCCTCTTTATCCCTCACAATGCCCGACCGTACGCGGGAAGGGGATAACGTCGCGGATGTTCGACACACCGGTCATGTACATGACACAGCGCTCGAAGCCCAGGCCAAAGCCTGCATGGCGGGTCGTGCCGAAACGGCGCAGATCCAGGTATGGCTCGTAGCCTTCCAGATCCATACCCAGCTCCAGCATTCTGGTCCTCAGCTTTTCCAGATCCTCTTCTCTCTGGCTGCCGCCGATGATCTCACCGATCCCGGGTACAAGGCAGTCCATGGCGGCGACTGTTTTGCCGTCCGGATTCAGTTTCATATAGAAAGCCTTGATCTCCTTTGGATAGTCCGTCACAAAGACCGGTTTTTTAAAGACTTTCTCTGTCAGGAAGCGCTCATGTTCCGTCTGCAGGTCGCAGCCCCAGCTGACCGGATACTGGAATTCCGCATTGTGCGGCTCCAGCAGCTCGACCGCCTCGGTATAGGTAATACGTCCGAAATCAGAGTCCAGTACATTCTGCAGTCTCTCCAACAGTCCTTTGTCGACAAACTGACTGAAGAACGCCATTTCTTCAGGCGCATTTTCCAGAACATAGCTGATGATGTATTTCAGCATCTCCTCGGCCATTTCCATGTTGTCTTCCAGGTCTGCAAATGCGATCTCCGGCTCGATCATCCAGAACTCCGCCGCATGGCGGGTCGTGTTGGAATTTTCTGCCCGGAAAGTCGGTCCGAACGTATAGATCTTGCGGAATGCCTGAGCAAATGTTTCGCCGTTCAGCTGTCCGCTGACAGTCAGGGACGTCATTTTCTTGAAGAAATCCTGCGAAAAATCAACATTCCCGTCCGGTGTGAGCGGCGGATCTGCCGGATCCAGTGTCGTCACACGGAACATCTCTCCGGCACCCTCCGCGTCACTGGCCGTGATCAGGGGTGTGTGCACATAGACAAAATCATGCTCCTGGAAATAGCGGTGTATCGCATACGCAGTCAGTGAACGCACACGGAACACAGCCTGAAACAGGTTTGTGCGCGGACGCAGATGCGGGATCGTCCGCAGGAATTCCGCGGTATGCCTCTTTTTCTGCATGGGATATTCCGGGAGCGATCCGCCCTCTACCACGACAGATTTTGCCTGGATCTCAAACGGCTGCTTCGCTTCCGGCGTGGGGATCAGTGTTCCTTCTACAATGACCGCGGCGCCGGCGCCGATCGAGGTGATCTCCGCAAAATTGGCAAGTGTATCGGCATAGACAACCTGTATTGTCTCAAAAAATGTGCCGTCGTGCACGACCAGAAAACCAAACTTTTTTGAGTCCCGGTTGCTGCGAACCCAGCCGCCGATGCGGATTTCTGTATTATAAAAGGATTCCCGGTCTTTGTAGATCTCCCTTACTGTCACACACTGTTCCATCGTCCTGTTCCTCCTACCTGTTTCTTTTATGCTGCTGTCTCTGTTTCCGCTGCCCCGTCAGGCTGCTTCCTCCGGCACAATGGGTTCTGCCGCTAAAGGAGCCTGCTCTGTACTGCCGGCAGCCGGTTCTGTCTCCGGAGCTGTTTCACTCGTTCCAGCTTCCGGGACTGTCTCACTCATTTCAGTTTCCGGAACTGTCTCACTCGTTACGGTTTCCGGGGCTGTCTCCGATGTTCCGGATGCTCCGGTTTCCTCTGCGGGCGCTTCCTCTGCAGGTGTTACTTCTGCAGACACTTCTTCCGCGGGCGCTTCTTCCACATCTTCCCAGGAATAGAAGTAATATCCTCCGCGCCGGTAGATCGCGTCCGCCTTCGAACGGCTTATCTCTGCCGTTGTTCCGGCGGCAGCGTCCCAATAAATGATATCGTCTTCGGTGTAGCCGACGATCACGTAACTCGTCCCGTCTGCCAGTTTGACAAATACCGGACAGCCGCGTGAAAGCTTGTAGAAAAGTCCTGTCGTTACAACACCTGTCATGTCAAACAGCTGCTTGCCGGGCGGCAGCGCATCCTTAAAGATCTGCAGATCTCCGGTCGCCCCTGCTGACAGCAGAAGCGGCGACAGACTGTTCAGATCGATCCGGTATGTCAGCGGCCAGTTATATCTCTGCCATACACAGTGCTGCTGGTCATCCAGTACTGTACCGGCAGCATCATATGCCTTCTGGATCGCAATATTCCGCACGGTCTCTACATCGCAGAGTTTTCCGTAACTGTAAATATAATACTGTGGTACGTCTGCCTCCGGCCATTCCAGGATCGTCTCAACGCCCTCGCTCACATCGCCGACAATGGCACTCATGACATCCGGATCCGTCCTCAGCAAAATATCGCCGAATGTCAGCCACATCTGTTCTTCCGTTCTGGTATTGCTGATCGGCACGGCCTCGATCCGTTTTTCGATCAGTGCATTGCTCCGGATCTGATCTTTGCCGACAGACTTCAGGCCTTTTTCCGTGCGGGTCGCCAGATCCATCTGCAGGCTGTTGTCTTCCATCACGGCCTTCGTGATATACACACCGTCCTTCGAATACTCCTTGCGTACCGATGTGTCTTCCCCTTCGATCCGGATCAGATACATCGCACCGAACATTGATCCGTCAGTATCCTGATAGATATCTGTCTCGTTTGTCAGACCATAACAGATATCTTCACCGATAAAGCCGCATCCTGTGATTCTTTGTCCGGAAGGTGCATTGATCTCCCTCCTTGCTCCGGTCTCCAGATTGAGGACCGTCAGCTTGTCGGCCAGCTGTCCTCCCGGTGTATCTGTCCAGGCGACCTGCTTCTGGGACTCGGACACAAACAGTGCGTCATCGGCGATCCCGTCCTGCTCCACCTGGAATCCGCCCGTGCTCAGATCGATCCTGCACAGCTGTGTGCCCAGGAACAGATACAGCATGTTTCCGGTACTTACATAGGACAGCCGCGAAACATTTCTCTGCAGAAGGTCAATACTGAGATTCAGCGGGAAAAACAGGATCTCTTCGGTGCGGTTCGTTTCTCCCGAATAGCTGTAGACCGACACGCCGGTCCGTCCCTCGTGTGCACCGGAGGGCATATATCCGTACACGACAAACGTGACATCTCCGTCGTCCGTGATCCCGCGGAGGTAAATTCCGTGGCGGGCAAACTCCGTGCGGGTATCCAGATCCGGAACTTCTTTATCTCCTTCCAGCGTTTTCCCGCGGAAAGAAAAGATAGACGTAAACTTATCAGTCATCGCGTCGTACGTCCACAGATCACCGTTTACGGC
Organism: uncultured Lachnospiraceae bacterium; assembly: GCA_902783945.1. Taxonomy (GTDB): domain Bacteria; phylum Bacillota; class Clostridia; order Lachnospirales; family Lachnospiraceae; genus Bilifractor. The sequence goes on along the minus strand of CACZSZ010000102.1, from coordinate 624 downwards.
AAACGCTGTTCTGGTCGCACCCTCGTTCTGCACAAATTCAACATCGCGCTGCTGGATCCCCAGATTGACCATCGACTCTCCGATGACCGGTATCGTGGGATCAAAAATCTGTGAGACATCTCTCTGGTAATTACGAACGATCAGCTGGCCGTTGTATTCCGTCACGCGGAAATACTCATCGACCGTGTAATATTCCTCATTCAGATTGCTGTCGGTCGCGCGTATGATATACTGCTGCCGGATATCCGCATTGATATCATTGATCTCCATGATGGTCGGCGGCGTTTTCTTTATGATCTCCGGACTCAGTCCGCCCCAGGAGAGCAGTTCCGTACTCGACGTGATCGTTATATGCGCCAGCGACCAGTTCGCTTCCGTAAGATCCGGCTCCATATAGACACCGAGGTCCGATGCTGTGACCTTGTTCGTCGCATCATCGATAAATTCGTTTGTGAAATTCAGATATTCTCCGATATTTCCGGCTCCGTACTGTACCAGCCGGGAATAATAATACACCGTCGAACCGTTGTCCAGGCCCATTGTGATCCGCAGCATATATTCCTGTCCGTTGCGGATCTCCGAAGTAGTGAGCGCAAAACTGGTCGTAAGCATCCCGCCTGTCTC
>CACZSZ010000101.1 GCA_902783945.1 uncultured Lachnospiraceae bacterium | reverse complement strand
CTCCCTCCTCCTGCCGACTCACCGAAGATCGTCACATTATCCGGATCGCCGCCGAAAGAGCGGATGTTTTTCCGGATCCATTTCAGGGCACATACCTGGTCCAGCAATCCCAGGTTGCCGCTTTCCGCAAACGCTTCTCCTCCTTCTACGGAAGAGAAATCAATAAATCCCATTATCCCGACGCGGTACTCTACGGTGACGAGAATGATATCCTCAAACCGTCTGACGAAATTGTGGCCGTCATAGAGCGGATCGGAAGCAGCGCCCCAGCCGTAAGATCCCCCGTGAAAAAATACCATGACAGCCCGGTCCGGATACTGTTCTGCCGGATCGTCCGCAGATTCCCCGGACATGCTTTCACTCACCCAGATATTCAGCGTCAGACAGTCTTCGCTCTGCGGATAGTAGGAGCCGACCTCGGAATACCATTCGGTCTGGATCGGGGTATGCCCGAAATAAAATGCTTCGTATACGCCTTCTCCGTCTTCCGCTTCCACAGGCCGCTTCCACCGCCGCTCTCCGACAGGGGGACAGGCATAGGGAATTCCCCTGAAGGCAAGGACATGTTCCCGTTCTTTTCCGATGAAAGTGCCGTTTGTGCAGTGCACCGCATGCTTTTCATCGTAAATCCCATCAATTTTCTTATTGACGCCGTACATTGCCTGTATGCGTTTTTTTTCTGCCTTCTGAGCTGGTGTCATGGAAAATCATACTCCCGTTTGCTTTGTTCCCGTCTGACTGCTGCCGCCCTGACTGTTATCGTTTCCTGCGGATCCTGATCACACGCTGCTTAAGCGGTTTTTTCTTCTTTTTGGCCAGTTTTATGCCGCCGGCTCCGAGAACCGCCGCATCTCTTACCAGCATTATTCCTTCTTCTTTCAGGCGGTCTTTCAGGTGATCTTCCAGCTGTCCCATCACGGCTTCGGGATGAAGCTTACGTTCTTCAAGAGGGCTTTCTTCCCCTTTCAGGCGGTCTTCCAGCCTTGTCCTCACAGACCCAAGCAGACGTTCCCGTCCCATGAATGCCTGTGCATCCGTCTTCACCTTCTCTTTGAATCTGTCACGAAGCTCTCCGGCCATAAACAGTGCCAGTTTCCTGCGGATCTCCCCGATCGTAATCTCTCTCTCACCGGTTTCAGCCACAAGGATATTCGCCAGGCCGATATACATTCCCATAAAACGGATCATACTGTCTTCTTCATACCAGCTGGCCGCAAAATCAATAAAGATCTCGAGACCGTCTTCTCCGTCCAGAATCTCAATATCCAGGATCGTCTGGGATGCGGCCTGGTTCTGGCGGATATCGACCATTTCGATATTGAATGCCTCCAGTCCGCCCATATCGCGGATGTCCTGCTGGTACAGAAGATAGGCCGCCTCCTTTTCCGCCACTTTGCTGTTCAGATCCACATAGGGATAACAGCTGTGCTCGATTCCGAGGCGCACCTGCTCATGTACGTCTTCGTATACCTCCCGGATCGTACGGTTATTGTTGAAGCGGAGCCCGACCGGCAGTTCCCGGAACAGGAGTCCGACCGTCTTCATCTGCTGCAGGTCTTCCCTTCCGTTGTAATTCCAGGAAATCTTAATGTCATTTTCATTGTTATAGACACTGATCGCCAGCGCGGCCACTGTGATAAAAAATTCATTCCGGGTGAGATGATAGGCCTCTTCCACCGCCTTCATCTGATCCTGTTCAATGCCCAGGCCGGTCAGCAGTTCTCCCAGTTCGTTGTCCCTGGACATATGGTCGATCTTCGGATAAGAGGACCATTTGATCCCGTCATACCGCTCTTCAAAGTACCTGCGGCTCTCTTCATAGAAATCTGTATATATCGCCTGCTCGCGGTTTTTCAGCATCAGATAATAATAATCCGGTTCCTGCGGAATACCCGTCAGGGCGTTCCGCATACTGCCGATAAACACTTTCATGGATGTGCCGTCGAAAAGAGAGTGATGCACATCAAAGAACACGTACCCCGCTTTCTCTGTCTCAAAGACGCGACACCGGTACATTTTTCCGCCGATGATCTTAAACGGGTAGACCAGCATATCCTTCACGAAGTTCATCTCAAACTCACTCAGGTGTTCTACCCGGATGTCCTCGAGCAGTTCCGGTGTATACCGCTGCATCAGATACCCGTTGTCATCCCAGAAAAAGGTCGTCAGGAGCGCCGGATGCGCGGCGATGATCTCCTTCATGATCCGGGCGACTTCTTCCATGCTGATCAGACTCTTATCCACCTTCATCATGGAATAGAGGTTATACATCGTAGAAGCAGGCGTATACATCTGGTAATCCAGCATATACCGCTGTTCAACCGTAAGCGGATGCGCTTCCTGTAACGCTTCTGCATTTCTTTCTTCCGGTGTTCCGTCCGCATTCTCCGCAAGAACCTGCTCATAGAGTTCAGCGATCTTTTCCGGTGTGCGCCCCTTGAAGATCTCGTTCGTGCTCAGGCCCGGAAGGTCACAGGCTGTGAGGAGTTCAATGGACTTCAGGGAATCTCCCCCCATCTCATAGAAGTCATCATGTATTCCGACCGCATCCAGGTGCAGTACTTCTGCAAACGCATTGCAGAGTTTTTCCTGGACCTCATTTTCCGGTTCTGCATAATCTCCGCGGGTCACCGTCGTCTCCGGTTCCGGGAGAGCCCCGCGGTCAAGCTTGCCGTTGGCTTTTAACGGGACCTGGTCAATTTTGATAAAGTAAGAGGGGATCATATAATAGGGAAGCCGCTTCTGAAGAGTCTCCCGCAGTTCGTCTTCATCAAAGGTAACATCTGCCGTATAGTATGCGCAAAGGAAACTTCTGCCGTTTTTTTCAATACCTTTTGCGGCACACCAGTCAATTCCCAGTGCCTCTTTGACGGCCGCCTCGATCTCAGCAGGTTCAATACGGTTCCCGTTGATCTTGATCATATCGCCCATACGTCCCAGAAGGACATAGTTTCCGTTTTCATCCTGTTTTGCCAGGTCGCCCGAATGGAATATACCGTCCACAAACGCTTTCTCTGTCTCTTCCGGCAGGTTGATATACCCGCGGACATACGGATCCTCAAAGCAGAGTTCACCCGTTTCGCCGGGTGCCGGTTCCTGTCCGTCTTCTCCCAGCAGGAACACGCGGGCATTCTCCTGAAGTGCTGTCTTCCCGATCGGGCAGACATCGTATGCCCTGTCGATGGTGAAGAGAGTCACGGCATATCCGCTTTCACTGCAGGCATAGACATTGATCACATCCAGGCCTTTCACATACAGATCATTGGCGGGCTCGCTTCCCACGAACAGCAGCTTCAGATACGGAGTGGTCCGGCCGCCGAGCATCCGCACGTACGAGGGAGTGAGAAAGGTCGCGTTGATCTTCTTTGTCATAAACAATTTTGCCAGCTCCATCGGATTTTTGATGGTCGCATAGGAGGCGATATAGTTCTTTACCTTAAAGACACTGAGGGCGACCAGGGCGACGATGACGGAGGCAACGAAATTCAGCGGCGAGAGCATTGCCGCACTTTCTATGCCGTCAAACATGCCGCGCCCGTCACGCTGAAGCGAGAGAATGGCTCTTTCCAGGTTTCCGTATTCATGCAGGACACCTTTGGGATTGCCTGTCGTGCCGGAAGTATAGATGGCATAAGCCGCGTCATGGAGATCCGTCTCTTCGTGACCGGAAAGCGGTTCAAAGGACATCACTTCTTCCCAGTTATCACTGCTCAGCTCTACACTGCAGCCGCAGTCCCGCCGGATGTAATCAATTCTTTCCGGCGCATAGGTATCCTCCACCAGAGCCCAGGCAGCACCCGCTTTCCACACGCCGATCATGGCGATCAGCGGCAGAACGCCGCGGGGCAGATCGATCAGGACAAAGTCCTCCCTGCCGATCCCGGAGTCCTGCAGCCAGGCATAGATCCGTCCGGACATTTCATCCAGCTGCGCGTAGGTTATCCCCTTTGCGTGGGTGTCATCAAACAGGATCTGCTCATTCGGCGCTTCCTGTGTGTACTGTTCCAGCCGTTCCAGTATTGTGATCTTCTCGCTCATTCTCCTTTTTCTCCCTCTGGTCTGAATCACTTACTGATGATCATTTCTTTTTCGTCATTCTCCGGATAGTAAAAATAGCGAGCGCGATGGAAAAAATGATGCCTGCTGCCGCCATAAGCGGAACACCGCTGCCTGTCTGCGGCTGAATGTCTGTCGTACACAGGATACAGGACCCCAGGAACAGGATGCAGGAAAAGATGGCAAGCACTATATTCTTTACCGTGGCTCCCGCCTTTTCAACCAGCTCCTCGTAGCCGGTCATTTCTACGTTCAGTTTGGTCCGTCCCTTTGCCAGACCGCTCAGTGCCTCCGACGCAAGTACAGGGATCCTGACCGCCTTTTTCCCGTAGGAAAGTGCTTCCTTGCCCGACGTAAGAAGCTCCTGTTCGAGATCCCTGTTCTTTTTTGCCCGGGCAAGCAGCTTGTCCGTGAGGAACTTAAAGAGCTTGAGATCCGGACAGAGTTCCTCGATCACACCCTCGATCGTGATCAGGGACCGCACCAGCATGGTAAATTCGCCCGGCACCTGAATGTAATTGGCAGACAGAAGATCCGTCAGTTCACTCATAAGGGTTCCCATATCAATATCACTCAAAGTGGATACCGACATATATCTGCTGATGAAGGCGTCCAGATCGTCTACCACTTTATTGCGATTGGTTTTCGGAGAAGCCGCTCCCATGGCCATCGCCGCATTCACGACCCCTTCCAGATCCAGATGGATCAGGGAGAGGATGAGGTCCTGCAGAAGATTGATCGTCGCTTCACTGATGTGTCCGATCATTCCGAAATCGATCCAGTTGGGAACGCCGTGGGCGACCATGATATTTCCCTGGTGCGGATCCGCGTGGAAACAGCCGACGTCCAGGACCTGGTGGACATAGTTTTCGACGACGTCTTTCCCGATCTTTTCCAGATCGCAGCCCTCGGCGATCAGACGTTCTCTCTTGGAGACCGAACAGCCGTCCACATAGGTCATCGTGAGGATCCGCTCGGTGCTCAGTTCGTCGATGATGGTCGGGCAGCTCACGACCGTCTCATCTTCGATACAGTTTTCTTTGAAGAATTTGGTGTTCTCGGCCTCAATGCGGAAATCCAGTTCTTCTTCCGTCACGACCTCCATCTCCTCGATCACGGAGACCAGGTCAACCGTTCCGCTCCCTTCTTCCCCGGCGACCGTATTCATCATGGATCCCAGTTTCCGAAGCAGGACAAAGTCCTTGCGCATCATATCCGCGATCAGGGGCCGCTGCACTTTTGTCACGACTTCCGTGCCGTCTTTCAGGACGCCGTAATGCGCCTGGGCAATAGACGCGGAACCCAGCGGTTCATCCCGGAACTCGCTGAAGATCTCTTCGATCTTCTTCCCCGTCTCCTGCTCGATCACGGCGCGGGCGACGGAAGGATCCAGCTGCTTCACATTCGAACGGAGTTTTGTCAGCTCCTGGCAATAGCTTTCCGGAAGCATGTCCGAGCGGCTGGACATGATCTGTCCGATCTTCACATAGGTCGGACCCATGTCTTCCAGAGTCGTCCGCAATTCCTCGGGCGTCAGTCCGTTGACATAGAAATTGTGCTTCGCAAAGATCCCCATGATCTCGGCGCCGCGGGTCTTTTCCTTCTTTTTCGATGCTGAAATGTCCTTGGAAAGCAGCTGCTTCAGGTCTGCACTCAGCTCATGGTTTTTTTCCTGTCTCTTCTGACGGATCGCATCCTGTCTTTTTTTGAGCTCTTCGTGTTTCTGACGCTTGCTCTGTCTGCTTTTTTCTTTTTTCTCTACTCTTTTCTGCTTTATTTCGTCTATTTTTTCGGCCTGTTCTTTCTTTACTTCGTCGACTTTTTCAGATTGTTCTTTCTTTATCTGCTCAATCTTTTCAGCCTGCTCTTTCTTCAGCTGCTCAATCTTGTCAGCCTGTTCTTTTTTTATCTGCTCGATCTTTTCCAGCTGTTCTTTCTTTATCCCGTCAATCTTTTCAGACTGCTCTTTCTTTACTTCGTGAATCTTTTCCATGACCCCACCTCCTTACGCATTCTTGATCGGCCAGATCCAGATCAGCCTCAGTGCACTCACAATTGCCGAAAATACGACCACACAGCCGATGATCCTCAGCAGCTCACCCGGTGTGTTCCAGTAGGGATGAATGATAATGATCACACCGAGGAAGATCAGCAGTGCAGAGAGCAGCACCATCACCCACCAGCCTTTCCGGCCGGAGCGGCGGGCAAAGATCAGCGCGTGGAACAGACTGTATATACCGTAAATGATCAATGCGATGCCGAACAGCCAGGCGATCACGTAGACGGTATTGGTGTCCAGGATCAGGACGACCCCTCCCGCGATGCCCAGTGCCAGCGCGCAGGTCATACGTACAAAATCCATCAGCGACTTTTCGCTGCTGATGAAATCCAGGACCATGATGGACGCGCCCAAAAGCATCAGGACACCCAATACATCGATCAGTGTACTGATATAGCGGTCCGGACAGATGATCAGGACAACACCGATCGCCAGCAGAATGACCGCTGTCATGATCGACTGCCTCTTCAGCTTACTCAACCCTTCAAAAAGCATGTGTTTTTCCTCCTTGCTGCAAATCGTGTTTTACTTACAGTTTTACTATATTATTTATATTATTTTACTATAATGCGCAGTGCCGTCAGACCGACAGCACCTTGTATTATAAACTCGTTGTGCAATCAAAACAACCGGATGAGAAGGACTGGCAAAAACAATCTTTCCCTTACGCCATGGAATACAGTGTAAGCACTATGTTGATCAATACCAGTCCGCCAAGGACCAGCGCCTGTTTTCCTCTGTGCTCCGTAAGCAGTCCGGCAAATTCGCGCACCCACGCATTTGGCCAGAAATACCATTTCGTCTTTGCACCCACACCGAGGGCACGCATTTTTACACGTCTCGCGCATAAACCGCTCCGGAAGACATGGTAATTCGTTGTGGCAAAAGCTATTTTTCCTGCCTGCCCTGTCTCCAGAATCCTGTCTTTTGAAAATGTCATATTCTCCAGGGTACTGGAAGACTGGTTTTCTTCTATGATCTGCTGTTCCGGTATGCCCTGTGATATCAGATACTGTTTCATGGAGGCACTTTCAGCAATTACCTCGTCAGGTCCTTTGCCTCCCGAAACAACAAAGGTCAGGTCTTTTCCTGTCTGCTCCTTCTGATCACGGTAAAAACGGAGCGCACGATCGATCCGGCCCTGAAGAAGCGGCGTCGGTGTTCCGTCTTTTTTCAGTCCGCAGCCCAGAATGATCATAAAATCTTTATCCGGCTCCGGCTCATATCCGGCTGTAATGAGCCCCGCGATGACTGCTCCGACCAGCATACATTCCAGATAAAAATAAACGGAAGCAAGTATATTCATGATGATCTGCCATACCGTAGTATTCAGCCGGACTGCCGGCAGAAAGAGATCCTGGCCGAGTATCAGCAGCGCTCCTCCCACAAGAAGAACGGAAAAGACAATACCCAGGATATTCACGACCCGTTTTCCTTCCCGGCGTATGAGAAACACATTGGACAGACACAAAAACACTGAAAACACAAGGATAAAAGGAAACGTGACAAGTATATACGCTGCCGTCGAACTGACCATCCAGTCAATAAGATCCGTTTCAAAATACAGGCCGGGATTGCGAAGGGTCCGGACCGTCAGAACTGTATCAACGATCAGCACAAACACTACAAACAGTGCAAATCCCGTATACATGATCGTATTATAGGAATACGGATTATACTGCAGCTGCCTGACAAATGCGGATATAAGCAAAACCAGAGCGATCACAAAATAGCATTCAAGGATCATACTGACCGCTGCGGCATTAGTTTTCTCATCCAGAAGCAGCCATCCGGCAGCTGCAAAAACGATACCCGTAATGATCAACAGATTATACAGATTCGGTTTTTTATCTCTTGTATCGAACTCAATCTTCTGCATTGTGCCTGTTCCTTTCAGGATCATCTGAACAGACTGCGGCTGCTGCCTCTTCAGATCATCTGCAGCAGCTGGTCAGCGACTGCATCCGCCATATACAGCTTATACTGCAGCCGTGATGTCTGTACCGGGATCCGGCAGTGAAAACTCTTTGTCCCCCCGCTCCATGAGATCGCGAAAAACACTTCCCCGGGAACACTGTCCGCATTGTTCGGGTCTGCATTTCCAAAGCTGCCCGTGATCCCTATTCCGTAATCTGCCTGATAGGTACCGCGGCACGAAACAGCCATTGCCTCCGCTGTTTCGGCAGAATACACGCCATATACTTCAATAATCTCTCCCGGAACTCCCTGCATGATCTTGGCTTCATTGCTGTACGTGACAAACGCGCCTTTCAGCACCGCCGAGGATCCTTCTGTATCCGTTATCAGAGAAGCCACCTGGCCGGAGGTACAACTCTCCATGGCCGTGATCGTGCGTTTCAGTCCGATCAGCGTGTTCGTAAGGATCTCGTATTTTTTCCGTACGTCTGCTTCTTCAACAGTGTCTTTTCTTCCGATGATCTCCAGCATAGTATGAACCTCTTTCTATATACACCGAAACGGCATATAAAAGTATCAGCCGTATGATTTCCCGCCCGTCTGCCGGAAGTGCGGCCGGGATCCGCAGAGTGCCAGAAACATATCAACTGCTGTTTCCAGAATCCTGTCATTGAAATCATATTCCGTCGTATGCAGCGCCGGCCAGGTCTCTCCGTTTCCGATGTAGAACATGGCTCCGGGACATTCTTTCAGATAATACCCGAAGTCTTCAGAGGCACGCCAGAGTTCCGGCATCTCGCAAGCGGAAATCCCAAGCGTTCCTGCAGCCTCCAGTACTCTTTTTATTCCTGTCTCGTGGTTTTGTGTCCCCGGAAAATAATCAGAAACCAGGTATGCTGTCTTCACTCCCGCGGCACCGGCCCTTTCTCCGGCAAACGCCAGAACGGCCTGTTCCATTGCCTGCATTTCCTCTTCACTCTCTGCACGGAGCGTCATCCGGACTGCCCCTTCTCCGGCAGAGATTCCGTAATCTCCGCTTCCTGCCCGGATTCCCGTAACGGTACAGAGCGCCATGCCGCAGTGCGGTTTCTCATTCAGCTGCAGTGCAAAAAGCACTGTGGCAGCAATTGCTTCGGAAGGATTGCAGCCATCCTCCGGTGCACTTGCATGAGATGGTTTCCCCGTAAAACGGACTTCCAGCCCTTCTGATGCCGGCTGTGTAAGCCCCTTCCGATACACAACGTGCCCCTCCGGGTACCCGCTCAGATTGTGAAAAGCATACACCTCCCCGATCCCTTTTTCACGGATCAGTTCCGCGCATAGTTTTCCGCCGGCTCCGATCTCTTCAGCCGGCTGAAAGATCAGATAGATAGTTCCTGCCGGTTCGATCCGGTCCAGTTCCAGAGCCAGGCCGCACAGGGCAGCACAGTGGCCGTCGTGGCCGCAGGCGTGAGAGATCCCCGGGTTTTCCGATGCATATGCAGCGCCGGACTCCTCCCTGACGGGAAGGGCATCCATATCGGCCCGGAAAGCAATACTGCCCGAACCCGAAGCAGATCCGCGCCGGACAGCATAGAACCAGCCATCACGCTCATGGATCTCCAGGGAAGTGTGCTCTGAAAGAAACCGGCGCAGCAGTTCACCTGTTTTTCTTTCCTGCAGAGACAGCTCCGGATCACGATGCAGCTTATGTCTGAGACGTATTATCTTTTCGAGATTTTCGTTCTTCACATCAGGTCTTTCCTTTCCGTCTCCATTATAAAGAAAATACCGGGAATGTAAAAGGAGTGTGCAGTGAAAGCAGGATTTACACTTCCGCCGCACACTCATCGCCGTATCTGTATTACATAGCGTTCTGCCTTCAGATCTCGATCTTTGCTCCCATGAGTTTTACAAACTCCCGTACAATAGCCGTATCTCCCGGCCATGCAGGAGCAGTGACCAGATTCCGGTCTACTACAGCCTGATCCGCAGGGACATCCACAAACGTTCCGCCGGCAAGCGTGACATCCGGTCCGACTGCCGGATAGGCTGTGGCTTTATATCCCTCAAGAACACCGGCAGCTGCCAGTACCTGCGGGCCATGGCAGATCGCGGCAACAGGTTTGCCTGCCGCAAAGAATTCCCTCACGATCTCCAGAACACGGGCATTCAGGCGGATATATTCCGGAGCCCTTCCCCCGGTAATGAACAGACCTTCATATTCTTCTGTTCTGACTGCATCGAAATCGGCCGTCAGCGCAAAATTATGTCCGCGAAGTTCCGTATAGGTCTGCTCTCCCAGAAAGTCATGGACAGCTGTCGCCACTGTCTCTCCCGCTTTCTTATCCGGACAGACCGCATCTACCTGATATCCAAGAACCCCAAGCGCCTGGAACGGAACCATAGTCTCATAGTCCTCTGTGAAATCCCCGCACAGCAACAACACTTTTTTCGCCATTTGATACACCTCCGATCATATTGGATCAATATATTTGTTTTTATATTATACACATCTTCCGCTCAGAATGAAACTGCTGCTCAATGGCCGGATGAAAAGCAGCTGAACGGTTCCGGGATGCAAAATACCGCAGGCAGGGTTCCTGTTAAAGGCCTCCTGCCTGCGGTGATCACACACCTTAAAATTATGTTCTGAACATCAGTATTCTTCCATGCTGTCGATATATTCCGATGCATTTTCCGCTGCCATGCGGCCGGAATTCAGGCAGAAGCCCATCGTATTTCCGGCGAAGGTAAACGGATAGCAGTCGCCGTAGATAGCGCATGCGTCTGTCCCGACGGCGTACAGTCCCGGGATTGTCTCGGAATCCTGTGTGACGACCTCGCACATATGGTTGATCTTGATGCCGCCCAGTGTCCCGTACGCTCCGGCGTAGAACTCCAGT
>CACZSZ010000100.1 GCA_902783945.1 uncultured Lachnospiraceae bacterium | reverse complement strand
TACGGCATTCCGGAGTTCCGTCTGCCGAAGAACGACGTCGTTGACAAAGAGATCGAAAACGTCAAAGGCCTTGGCGTCAAGATCGAGACAAACGTTGTTATCGGAAAATCCGTGACGATCGATGAACTGATGGAAGAGGAAGGCTTTGAGGCCGTCTTCATCGGATCTGGTGCCGGCCTGCCGATGTTTATGGGCATCCCGGGAGAGAGTGCGCGGGGCGTTTTCTCTGCCAATGAGTATCTGACCAGGAACAACATGATGAAAGCTTTCCGCGAGGATTATGACACCCCGATCAAGATCGGCAAAAAAGTCTGTGTCGTACGCGGCGGCAACGTCGCGATGGACGCGGCCAGAACGGCTCTGCGTCTCGGAGCAGACGTGCATATTGTTTACAGAAGAAGTGAAGCAGAACTGCCGGCCCGTGTGGAGGAAGTACACCATGCCAAAGAAGAGGGGATCATTTTTGATCTGCTCTGCAACCCGGTAGAGATCCTGGTCGATGAGGAGACAGGCTGGGTCAAAGGCATGCGCGCCATACACATGGAACTGGGCGAGCCGGATGCTTCCGGCAGACGCCGTCCGGTTGAAATCCCCGGCAGTGAATTTGAAATCGAGTGCGACACGGTCATCATGAGCCTCGGCACCAGCCCGAACCCGCTGATCTCCAGTACGACAGAAGGCCTGGAGACAAACCGCAGAAAATGTATCGTGGCTGAGGAAGAAAACGGCCAGACGACCAAGAAGGGTGTGTTCGCCGGAGGCGACGCCGTGACAGGTGCCGCGACTGTTATCCTGGCCATGGGCGCAGGCAAGGCAGCAGCCAAGGGAATTGATGAATACATTAAGTCACAGAAAGCATAAAACTATAATATAGCGATACGAAAAAAGGAAGATATCCGGAATGCTTTGCAGGATCGGGTATCTTCCTTTTAGACTGTAATGCACTTATGCAGGAATGTTTTTATCATAGCTGATACAGGTATAAATACAATATGAATATGGCAGAGCAGGAGGATAGGAAAATGGGATGCTGTGCAGATAAAGCAGTTCAGCTTTTTAAGGAAGGATATAACTGTTCGCAGTCTGTTTTTGCAGCATTTGCGGATAAGTACGGGATCGATCAGGAACTGGCGCTGCGGCTTTCCGCATCGTTCGGAGGAGGCATGGGCCGTATGCGGGAAGTCTGCGGAGCGGTTTCGGGAATGCTGCTGGCCGCCGGTCTGGAGACGGGAGCAGTGGATGGTTCCGACAGAGAGGGTAAAGCGGCAAATTACAAAGAAGTGCAGACTCTTGCAGATCTGTTCAGGGAGGAAAATGGTTCTATTATCTGCCGGGAATTACTGGGACTTGAACAGAAAGACGGACGGACGCCGCCTGTGCCCGAAAAAAGGACGGAAGAATACTATAAGAAACGCCCCTGCGTCGAATTGGTACGCTGTGCGGCTGAAATTCTGGAAAAACGGTATTTTGCATAAGACATATGGAAACAGATCATTGCGCGGATAACATAAGTTTTTGTTTTTTGTGCAGGTTGTCTGATGGAAAGATGCAGGTGAGTTGTGCTATAATGTAAACAGCAGAATTGGCTCAAGCGGAAAGTCTGATAAAGCAGCAGGCCGGTCTGCTGAATGAAGGGTAAATAAGGAAGAGAGAAAAACATGACGATAACGTTCAGGGGAGCTGAACAGAGATGGGAAAACAAAAGTTGACTCCCAGAGAAAGGACGTGAAGACATATGAAAAAGGCAAAAACGATAATGCTAGGTTTCGTGCTCAGCCTGTCCATGGCCGTTTCGGGCATGGCAGGGGCGGCAGCACAGCTTCAGCCTGTGTATGCGGACGCAGACACTCCGGAAATCAGTATTGTCCCATATACATATGGAGTTGCCAGTACCAATCCTGGCGGGATTGCCAAAAAGGGATTCAGTTTCCAGGGATGGTTTGCTGACTACGGCTGTACAGTGGCAGTATCTTTTGAGAACAACACTGATCCTAATGCAACAGTCTATGCAAAGTATGTAGAACGTATCAGCACAGATGCGTCTGAAGATGAAGAAGTGGAAGAGACTGAGGAAGAAGACACTGTTCTCGCAGAAGGTACAGGTACAGAAATTAATGAGGAACCAAATGAGGAACCATATGCAGAGCAGACGGACTATTACGGAGCAACAGATGTAACCGATCCGGACGATACAGTATCGGATGATCCGACAGACTCTTCTGTTACAGACCCTGAAGCAGTTGCTCCAGGTGAGAACGTGAACGTAACACCGGCGGAGGAAAACCAGGAAGACAATACAGAGTCAGCCGAGATCCCTGCCGGAACGGAAGACGAAACGGATACGGAAAAGGAAGCAGAAAAAGAAATCTCTGCGGAAGTGGATCCGGCCGAAGTTACTGTTCCTGCTGACGAAAATGCTTCCGTAAAAGAAGAAACGGCTTCTGATGAAGAAAAAACCGAAGAAGCGGCTGAAGCTGCAGAAGAAAAAGAAGCTGCACCGGCCGAGGATGAGGCGGAGGACGCAAAGGAAGACAATGATCTGCAGAAGGCAGGCGAAAAATATAAAGTGACATTTGATGTTCAGGGTCACGGCACAGCTCCGGAAACACAGGAAGTGGAATCCGGAAAAACGGCGACAAAACCGGAAGATCCTTCTGCCGAGGGCTATGATTTCGGCGGATGGTTCGCCGACAAAGACTGCACGACAGCATTTGATTTCAGCAAAGAAATCAAGGCGGATACTACAGTGTATGCCAAGTGGACGATCAAAACCTTTACGGTGACTTTCTCGACGACCCGCGGAACAGCACCGGCGGCACAGACCGTGAATTACGGTGAAAAGGCGACGCAGCCGACTGTGACCGATACGGGATATACCTGTACAGGCTGGACGACATCAGACGGGAAAACATTTGATTTCTCTGAGGGTATCAGAACAAATCTGACGCTTACTGCAGTCTGGAGGCCGAACGTTTATAAGATCCATTTCGATCCGAATAATGTATCGTATGCTTCGGCAACAGGCGCTACGGCAGATATGAGCTGCACATATGACAAAGAAGCGACCCTGTCGAAGAACGGATTTGCCCGCAATGCGGACTGGGAATTCATCGGCTGGAATACGGCGGCCAACCGTTCCGGTACGGCTTATGCAAATCAGGCAACGGTAAAGAACCTGACGGCAACAGACGGCGCGACAGTGACACTTTATGCGCAGTGGAGATTTATCTATAAGGTTCTTTCCGGAGCCGGCGCTTCCGTATCCAAGCTGGATACCAGAGGTCTGACATTCCAGACAAACGGCATCTACGGTCTGTTCACCGGTATTGCTGTGGACGGAACCGTTGTGGCGGGCAACAACTATACGTCTTCTGCCGGAAGCTATGGTACATTTGTGACGCTGAAACAGGATTTCATTAAAAATCTGAGCATCGGCCAGCATACGATCCAGTTCCTGTATCAGGACGGATCGGTATCCTGTGTGTTCTATGTGAACAACAGCACGATACTCAATCCGGTCCAGACAGGCGACAGCAGCAATAATGCTCTGTGGATGAGCCTTCTTACCGGAGCTGCTGTTCTGGCTGTCGGACTGGTCATTCTCAAAAAGAAATACAGATTCTGAGGAGTGGATACCGGAAACAGGCAATGATGCAGAACGATATCAGAAGAACAAACTCATATAAAGAAGGACGCCGCAGTCAAAATGCGGCGTCCTTCTTTGTCTGGTTAACGTATCCCGGCGAGACGGTATTCAGGGACTTGCTGGGAAAAGCGGAAGAGACTGATCAGGCATCTGCCTTCCAGAGCCCATGAAGATTGCAGTATTCGTAGGCGCAGATAAGCTCATCACCTTCTGCAAGGGCAAATACGGCTTTCGGGGCTTCACCCGGTGCCAGCGGTTTGCGCTGAGCTCCCTGTTTTGTTTCCAGGGCGATCCACTGAATATAGTGTGCTTCCAGCATCGGGTGATCTACAGAACCCACAGTAACAGTAACGGTACTGCCATCAACGGCAATGACAGGCACGTGCTTCTCATGAGCGCCGTCGGTTGTGTTGGGGGTCAGTTCTTCCATAGCCTGGCCGCAGCATATTGTCGGACAGGCACTGTTCTGAATCACACCAACGATCTTGCCACATTTTGCACATCTCAGAAATTTCATCGCATGATCCTCCTTCTTGTAAATGACTTCTGCAGTTTGCTGCTTCTGTGCTGCAACTATTCTGTTATGTTGTCTTTATAATTTTATGATACGGGTAAAAAGAGAAAAGTGCAAGCATCTTGTCGAGGCTTTCTGATGCGTGGTATACTGCCTATCGTACAGTACTGATTTAAGGAGGAGAAATATACATGAGAACCGAAACAAAGTGCATCGAAGGCGGCTACACTCCGAAGAACGGCGAGTCCAGAATGATTCCGATCATTCAGAGTACTACTTTCAAATATGATACAAGCGAAGACATGGGAAAACTGTTTGATCTGGAAGCCAGCGGATATTTTTATACCCGTCTGCAGAATCCGACGAATGACCTGGTCGCGGCAAAAATCGCGGCGCTCGAAGGGGGCACGGCAGCTATGCTGACATCTTCCGGACAGGCGGCGAATTTCTTTTCTGTTTTCAACATAGCGACATGCGGCGATCATATAGTGTCCTCGTCTGCGATTTACGGCGGCACTTTTAATCTGTTCAATGTGACTATGCGCAAGATGGGCATTGAGTTTACGTTTGTAAGCCCGGATTGTACTGAAGAGGAACTTGAAGCAGCTTTTCAGCCGAACACAAAGGCGGTTTTCGGCGAGACGATCGCCAATCCGGCTCTGACGGTACTGGATATAGAAAAATTTGCCAAAGCCGCACATGCACACGGTGTGCCGCTGATCATTGACAATACCTTCCCGACACCGGTCAACTGCCGTCCGATCGAATGGGGCGCAGACATTGTCACACACTCCACCACTAAATACATGGACGGACATGATGCAGCTGTCGGCGGTGCGATCGTAGATTCCGGAAAGTTTGACTGGATGGCTCACGCAGACAAATTCCCCGGTCTGACAACACCGGATGAATCCTATCACGGCATTACCTATGCGGAAAAATTCGGGCTGGAGGGCGCGTTTATCACAAAGGCGACGGCACAGCTGATGCGTGATTTCGGATCGATCCAGGCACCGATGAATGCTTTTTTCCTGAATCTGGGACTGGAGTCACTGGCTGTGCGGATGCGGCAGCACTGTGAAAATGCGCAGAAGGCCGCTGAATACCTGCAAAAACATGAAAAAGTTGCCTGGGTCACGTATCCGGGTCTGCCCGGCGATAAGTATTATGAAACGGCAAAGAAATATATGCCGAACGGTACGTGCGGTGTGATTTCGTTCGGGATCACAGGCGGGCGCGCAGCAGCGGAAAAATTCATGAAGAATCTGAAACTGGCGATCATTGCCACACATGTGGCAGATGCACATACCTGTGTACTGCACCCGGCTAATTCCACACACCGTCAGCTGAGTGACGAGGAACTGGTAGCAGCCGGCGTCGGACCGGATCTGATCCGCCTGTCTGTCGGTATTGAACACATCGATGATATCCTCGCTGATCTGGAGCAGGCACTGGCGGCCGTGTGATACGGAATCGCAGGAGCAGATAAACCCGGAAAAAGGGGGGCAGGTATGGAGTCGCATTTTCTGGCAATTGTTTCGAGGATGAAATATATTGAGCGGTGGGCGCTGATGCGCAATGCGCGCGCGGAAAATCTGAGTGAGCACGCATTGGATGTGGCCATGATCGTGCATGCACTCTGCGTGATCGGCAATGTGCGTTACGGGAAGCAGCTGGATGCAGAAAGAGCTGCACTGATCGCACTTTACCATGATGCTTCGGAAATCATAACCGGTGACATGCCGACCCCCGTGAAATATGCGAATGGTGTGATCCGGGATGCATACAAAAAAGTGGAGGCTGATGCGGTGGACCGTCTGCTGGCACAGCTTCCGGAGGATCTGCGTCCGGTCTATTCCGGCATCCTCCATGAGCCGGGAGAAAACAGCGGAGGAAGTGAAGCACAGGAATCGTCAGAGTTCGATAAAGAACGTGAACTGCGGAAACTGGTCAAAGCCGCCGACAAATTGTCTGCACTGATAAAATGTACGGAGGAAGAGGCTGCCGGGAACACAGAGTTTCGTACAGCGGCTGTATCGACCCGGAAAAAGCTGGAAGAAATGGCGGCGGAAAGCCCCGAAGTACGTGATTTTATGCACGAATTTCTGCCGTCTTACGGAAAAACACTGGATGAATTGCTGTAAACTGTGAGCCGGAAACGGAAGGCGAAGGAATAATGAGTAATCTGACGAAACAGAAAAAGGAAGTGATCCGGCTGAATTCCAGCTGCCTGACCTGTATACTGAATAAGGAACTGGAACAATATCCGGAGGATATACCGGAAGAACAGCGCATGCTGTACAAGCAAAGGATCATGGTGCTGGTCGGCAGCGCGAAGCCGACAATGAGTCCTTCTGAGGTCACCAGGGGTATTTATGAAATTCAACAGGATATGTTCGGTATCCGGATCGATTATCCGCAGATCAAATCGTTTTTTAATAAGAAGATGATGCAGTATGCGGAACAGACAGAGAAGTGGATCTGTGAGGCGGCAGATCCTCTGCTGCGTGCGATCCAGTTCAGTATGTGCGGAAATTATATTGACTTTGGACTGCCGGAGGCAGTCGACGAAGAAAAGCTGGATCAGATCCTGAGAGAGTCCGGACAGATTGCGGTCAGGGAAGAAGTGTTCCGTGAGATCCGGAAAGAACTGGCGAAAGCCGGTTCCCTGGTATTCCTGCACGACAATTGCGGCGAGATCGTTATGGACAAATTGCTTCTGAAAGAAATCCGGCGCCAGTTTCCGCATCTGAAAATCATTTCAGTCGTGCGCGGCAGTGAAGTGCTGAACGATGTAACCGTTGAAGATGCCGAAGAAGTAGGGCTTGCGGAAGTTGCTGAAATTCTGCCGAACGGAGATGACGTGGCAGGTACCTGTCTGGAACGGATCTCGGAAGAATGTCTGGAAGCATTGCAGAATGCAGATGTGATCCTGGCTAAGGGGCAGGCAAATTTCGAGACGCTCCGCGGCTGCGGGCTCAATGTTTTTTATATGTTTCTGTGCAAATGTAAATTGTTTCAGAAGCGATTCCATGTTCCGGCATATACCGGCATGGTCATACATGAGAGGGAGGCAGTGGCTGTCCTCTGAAAAAGAGCAGGAGAAACTGAGTGATCTATATAGGCAATCATGTATCTGTCGCGAAGGGGTTTCTGGCCATGGGCAAGGAAGAATTGTCTCTGGGAGGAACAACCTTCGCGTTTTTTACACGAAACCCGCGCGGCGGAAATGCAAAAGAAATCGTACCGGATGACGTGGCGGCGCTGCGGGAACTTCTGCAGGAACGAAACTTCGGAAAGTTGGTGGCACATGCGCCGTACACGATGAATCTGTGTTCTGCAAAGGAGTCTGTGCTGGAATTTTCAAACCGTGTGCTGAAGGAAGATCTTCAAAAGATGGAAAATCTGCCCGGCAATTATTTTAACTTTCATCCCGGCAGTCATCTTGGACAGGGATTTGAAAAGGCAGCGGATATGATCGCGGAAGCGCTGGACCGGGTGATAAAGCCGGATCAGAAGACGATCGTGCTTCTGGAGACAATGGCCGGGAAAGGCACGGAAGTCGGCGGATGTTTTGAGGAACTGCGGGAAATCCGGGACCGTGCTGCAATTCCGGAAAAAATCGGAGTGTGTCTGGATACCTGCCATGTGTGGGATGCGGGTTATGATATCGCGGATGATCTGGATGGTGTACTGGATGAATTTGACCGTGTGATCGGGCTGGATCATTTGTGCGCAGTTCATTTGAATGACAGTAAAAACACATGTGGATCCCATAAAGACCGCCACGAGAAACTGGGCCTCGGTCAGATAGGACTTGACGCACTGCTTCGTGTTGTGCGGCATCCGGTATTACAGGGAAAACCGTTTATTCTGGAGACGCCGAATGATAATGAAGGGTACGCAAAAGAGATCGCATGCGTGAAAGCGGCGCAGGAGGCCGACAGAGGAAGTGCTGATGAAGAAAAACTATAAGATGACGATCCGCTATGATGGTACACGTTATTTCGGCTGGGAGCATCAGCCCGGCAATGCGATGACGATCCAGGGGAAACTGGAGACGGTGCTGAGCCGGATGCTGGAAGACGGGACTTCCTCTGCGGAATTGTCCCGTGCGGAACAGCCTGAGTTTTCTGATGACGCATTTGCGGTTGGCGGAAAAAAACGTGTGACCGTGATTGGAGCAGGACGCACGGATGCCGGAGTACATGCGAGGGCGATGACAGCGAATGTGATTCTGGATACTGTGTTATCTGAAGATGAGATCCGTGCATACATGAACCGCTATCTGCCTGATGACATAAGTGTGGATGATCTGAAAATCTGTGCGGATCGGTTTCACAGCCGGTTCAAGGCAAAAGGCAAGACATATTGTTATACACTCTGGTGCGGAAGTGGAAAACCTGTTTTTGACCGCAGATACGTGACTGTACTGGAAAAACGTCCGGATGTGCAGAAGATGCGGCAGGCGGCGGTACACATGACAGGCATGCATGATTACAAAAGTTTCTGCGGGAATTCGCATATGAAAAAATCTACTGTCCGTGTAGTGGATTCCATTGATGTGAAAAGCAGCGGCCCGTATATTCGAATTTATTTTCACGGAAACGGGTTTCTTCAGAACATGGTCAGGATCATGACGGGAACTCTGCTGGAGACCGGATACGGAAGGCTGGAACCGGATGCGATACCCGGGATTCTGGAAGCGCAGGACCGGACCAAGGCCGGGCCGACTGCACCGGCGCAGGGATTGACATTGCTTTCCGTAGATTATTGAAATACAGAAAACAGAAAAGTCAGGCCTGTATCAGCCGGGAAGAAAAGTACGTATCAGATTGCGCGAGAATATCGGGTACAGAACAGCGGCAAGAAGTATTCCTGCGCCGCCCTGGATCAGGTTGAACGGAATCTCAGCCAGGGAGACAGCGGCTGCGGCAGCAAGTCCCGCTTCGGCGGTGCCGGCAGAAATTGAAACGATAAGAATATTATATAGGAAGTAACCCGCTGTCATGATCAGTTCGCCGGTGACAGCGGCAAGCAGGAAAACCCCCCCGTTTCTGTGCATACGGCCGGCGCGGCGGAGATGGCTGTATACGACGGCCGCGGCAGCAGCTGTCAGAAATTTGATCACAAAAGAGCCGGGTGCCCAGATAACATATCCCGCCAGAAAATCAGAAAGAGCAGAACCGATCCCGGCAGCCAGTCCTCCATACACGGGACCGAGCAGGAAACCGGCGAGCAGGACAAAGCCGTCGCCAATGTGAATATAGCCGAAAACCGGTGTGGGGATCCGGAGAACAGAAGTTGCCAGCAGAGTTAGTGCAGCGAACATTCCGACGGCAGCAAGCATTCTGGCAGTAGAAAAATTCCTGGTATTCATGTCATCTCTTTTTCCAAACAAATCCTAACAAGTTGATAGGAATTATATACCAGCGGCCATTAGAAGGCAAGAAGATAATCTGTATTTTCTGTACCTCTTGACTTTTTGAAAGGGAAATCTTATAATAGCAAAGCGTTTACTTTGCGCAAGGGGATAACTATGCCCTGAAGAAGATAAGCAGCCGAAAAAATCAAGGAGGAAAAGGAATGCCAACATTTAACCAGTTAGTCAGAAAAGGCCG
>CACZSZ010000099.1 GCA_902783945.1 uncultured Lachnospiraceae bacterium | reverse complement strand
CGACGGATACGAGATCCACATGGGCGTGACGGAAATTGACGGGGAACCACTCTGCCTGTTTGAGAACGGACAGCGGGAAGGCTGTATCGCCGGAACGGTTTTCGGCACCTATCTGCACGGTCTGTTTGATACCGGCGACCTCACAGAACGGCTGGCCGCATATCTGGCGGAAAGAAAAGGAATACCTCCGGAAGCAGGCCAAAAGCATGATGGTGGGGAAGAAGACAGTCAGCCGGCTGTGCGGTGCAAAGGGTCCTACATGGACCGTCAGTATGATATCCTTGCGGATCAGGTGAGAGCAGCGCTGGATATGGAGGTCATCTATCGGATCCTCGGAGTGGATTGCGGTGATCTTCATCGTATAAATAAGTACAGGACTTAAAAAGACAGCTTGAATATACAGAACAGAAACATAAGAAAGAGATACATGATAGAAAAGGAGGAAAAACTATGAAGGGCAGAACAGCTGGTTTAATGGCTGGAATTCTCTGTGCATCACTGTGTTTCGGATATGCCGGTTATTCGGCACACACGGCTTATGCTGCGGATGCATCAGATGCTGCGGAAACGGCGGCGGAGGGATACACGTTTACTGCGGATAATGGCGTTCTTTCCATTGATCTCCCATCAGGGGACTGGAAGGAGATCATGGATCCGTCAAGCTGGGTCGTTCTCAGCAATGGCGTGGATATGATCACGATCGATCATTTCGCCAACGGAGAGAAGCTTCCGGATATCACCGTGGCGGATTCTCATTACACAAATGTGTACGAAGCAGCGGTTTCCACACAGAATGAAGTATTTCTGATCACAGGATATGTGGCGAGTGAGGACAGTGTGGACGATGTTTGCAACGCCATTATGAGCGCTAAAGTTTTGAAACACAACACCAAGCAGGCTGTGAAGAAGTCTGATGCGGTTGACATGAAGCAGTTTTCGGTCCGGGAGATCAATAAGACATATTATGTTAATGCAGACGGTGTTAATGTCCGTTCGGGATGCTCTGTTTCCGAGCCGATCATCGGCGGACTGAACAGGGGAAATGCTGTGTATGTCCGCGGGGCAGTTCAGTACAGCGGAGAAGATTTCGGCTGGTATCAGATCGACTTCAACCAGGGCATTGGCTATGTCGCGAAAGATTTCCTGAGTGAGAAGGCTTCCACAGACACTGCGGCAAAGGATCTCATCTATACCGGAAATGTCATAACGATTTATGTCGAAAACGACAGCCCGCTGACTCTCTACGAAGCCACTGACGGATACTGGTACGACAAGTTCGGAACAAAATATGTGGAAGTGGGTGACGGCTCATATTTCAATGTATACGGAAGTGATCAGTCGTACTCTATATATAATCCGGCCAACAACAGCGGATATACGGGCGCATCCGTAACGGTTTATGATGAGTATGGATACGCACACACGATTTATGAGATGCAGGACGGAAGCTGGTGGGACACCAACGGAAACCAGTATGGACGCGGAGACGGAAAGTACTTTGTCGGACCGGGAAACCAGCCTTATACAGCTGACGGCAGCATCTTTGATCCGGATATGGCTGCCGGGCCGGACGCCGGAGGTTATGCCGGTATCAACTACGAAGAAGAGGACGCCGGGGGTTATGCCGGCATCAACTACGAAGAAGAGGACGCCGGAGGTTATGCCGGTATCAACTATGAGGATTACGGCAACGAATGACAGCAGACAGCTGACAGAAGCAAACAGAATAAAACAGTAAAGGGATCTGCCGCATCAGATATGGTGCGGCAGACTTGCATATATTTTCAAATAATAGTCGCAAAAACTAAAAGTTTTTTTCATTTTTTAAGCGGAGAATTCCGTATACTGAATGTGAAATAAAGAAATTGCAAATACGGAAAGGAGGATGAGCGGTCTTCGGGTTCCACGAAGAGCTCAAAACAAATCAGATGGCAATGAATATGATGAAATGGGTGGACGGGATCCTTGCGGAAGAGCAGAAGAAAGGCCTGCTGGTGCTTTCGTTTCCGGCAATCCAGAAAATGGGTATCACCGTCAAAGAACTGATCGGTTCCAGTGACCTGCAGGCTCAGGCTATGAAAACAGTCGCTGATGAAACGCCTGAGGCAGCTGCTTCCGTAAGTTTTATGGATCTGTCTGTGGAAGCGGAAGCATTCGGATCGACCATTCATGTTTCCGATGATGAAGTACCGACAGTTATCGGCAGCATCATAGAGTCGGAAGAAGATGCAGATGCCCTGCAGATCCCGGAAGTCGGAGCAGGACGTACAAAACTGTATCTTGAAGCGATGGGCAAGGCGACGAAGCTGATCACGGACCGTCCGGTATTTGCCGGCGCGATCGGGCCGTTTTCCCTTGCGGGACGCCTGATGGATGTTTCCGAGGCTATGATCTACTGCTATGAAGAACCGGATATGGTTCACACGGTGCTGGGGAAAGTGACAGATTTCCTGATCGCGTATATCAACGCCTATAAGGCCACAGGGGCAAACGGTGTCGTGGTGGCGGAACCGCTGGCAGGTTTGCTTTCTCCGGATCTGGAAGAAGAATTTTCTGCGGAATATATGAAGAAGATCGTCCGTGAAGTACAGACAGATGAGTTCTTGGTCGTATATCATAACTGCGGAAACTGCACGGTCCAGCAGATCGAGTCGATCAGCCAGAACGGATGCCGTATGCTTCACTTCGGCAATGCGATCGACATGGCGGATATGATGCCGAAAGTACCGGAGCATATCATTGCTATGGGCAACGTGGATCCGGCGAGCCAGTTCCGGAACGGTACACCTGAATCCGTGAAGGCGGCGACAGTCAGCCTGATGGAAAAATGTGCCGGGTATAAGAATTTTGTTCCTTCATCCGGATGCGATATTCCGCCGCTGTCACCGTGGGAGAACATACAGGCGTTCTTTGACGGACTGCATGCATATTATGGGAACTGAACGAATGATTTTTTACAGGTGATAAGTCCACGCATCACTCCGCGCTGCGCGCTCCCGTGATGCTGCAGGTATTCGGACTTCCGCACTTCGTGCTTCGGTCTTCGCTCCGCTTCGGTCGGGGCAAAGCCGATGTCCCCCGGACATCGTGCCCCCTCATACCTGTTGTCGTCTCAAAAAAATG
>CACZSZ010000098.1 GCA_902783945.1 uncultured Lachnospiraceae bacterium | reverse complement strand
GACCCAAAAAGGAACTGACGCATGAAGTCCGAGAAGGGCAATTCTGCAAAACATGCGGGGCGGCTTTAGTATATGAGTATTATCAATACGGACAGATGGGGAAATACCGATGCTCTGCCTGCGATTTCATACGTCCGGAACCACGTTATGCCGCGAACAACATATCGACGGAAAACGGGGTGCGGTTTCTGGTGGAAGGGCTCTCTGTTGAGTCAGATCTCAGAGGGCTGTACAGTGTATACAACTTGCTGGCGGTCTGGAGTGCGCTGCGCGAAGAGAAAAACCAGATTCTGTACACAAACCGGTTCAATGAGGTACTCCGAACGTATCATACGCAGTTCGGAAGAAATGAGACATTCTGCATAGAAGGCCGCAGGGTGATACTGAATCTGGCAAAAAATCCTGCCGGTTTCAATCAGAACATTGAGTCCATGCTGGAAGACAGGGACCCGAAGCGGCTGATCATTGTGATCAATGACAATGAGCAGGACGGTACAGATGTATCCTGGCTCTGGGATGTGGATTTTGACAGGATCCTGGACGACAGTGTGAAAGCTGTTTCAGTGAGCGGGATACGGGCACTGGATATGAGTCTGCGGCTCAAATATGTGGGAATTCCGGCGGAATTGGCAGAGACTCCGGAGGCTGCAATTGAAAACCAGCTGCAGAAAGGACAGGAAAAACTCTATGTCCTTGTGAACTATACGGCATTGTTTTCGATTCACCGCTATCTGCAAAGGCGGGAAAAAGACAGAAAAGAGACAGAACGAAAATGAAACTTCAGATCACACATCTGTATCCTGATCTTCTGAACCTGTATGGAGACAGGGGGAATATCCAGTGCATGGTCATGCGCTGCCGCTGGCGCGGGATCGAGGCGGAGGTAACGGAATGCCGGATGGGCGATTCCGTGGATTTTCTTCACAGTGACATTATCCTCCTTGGCGGGGGATCCGACCGGGAACAGCAGATCGTCTGTACGAGGCTGCAGCGGATACGGAAAGATTTTCGTGAATATGTGGAAGACGGGGGTACGGTACTGGCCGTCTGCGGCGGGTATCAGCTTCTGGGACACTATTACGATACGCCGGACGGACGTATGAAGGGATTAGAGTTAGTTGACCTGTATACAGTGCAGGAAAGCCCGCGCCTGATCGGCAATATTGTTTTGAAAAACGAGACACTTCCCTATGAGATCGTCGGATTTGAAAACCACGGCGGGCGTACCTATATCGGGAATAATGCGGCGTTTGGGGAAGTCGTGTCCGGATATGGAAATAACGGAAAGGATGGCTGTGAGGGCGTGCAGTACAAGAATGTGTTCGGGACCTATCTGCATGGCCCGCTGCTGCCGAAAAACCCGCATGTCTGTGATCTTCTCCTGACAAGCGCGTTGGAGAGAAAGTACGGAAAAGCAGAGCTGTCTCCTCTGGACGATGCATTAGAGAGAGAGGCAAACCGCTATATTTTGAAGAGGGTTTTGGAGAAAAACAAGACACGCGGTGCCTGAAAGTGATATGATAGACAGCGTTATGAAAGCACATGATTCTGTCAAAATCCGTGGAACAGCGGCCATGCTGGGTGCTGCTCTGTGTTTCTCAACAGGCGGTCTGCTTATCAAGCTGATCCCCTGGAATCCGCTTGCCATTAACGGCGTTCGCAATCTGATCGCGTGTCTTGTGATCGGATTCTATATCCGGTGTATGCATCATCACATAAAAGTCAATCTTACCGTTCTTGCAGGTGCGGTCTGCATGGCCGGTGTCACGACACTGTTTGCCATTGCCAATAAAATGACGACAGCCGGGAATGCCATTGTTTTACAATATACGGCACCAATCTGGATCGTCATTCTGATGCTTCTTTTTTTTCACAAAAAACCAGACAGAGTTGCATTGATTTCCATCGTAATCGTATTTTTCGGGATTGTATTCTTCTTTTTGGAAGGGATTTCCACCGGAAAATGGATGGGAGATATCCTTGCTCTGATATCCGGAATCTTCTATGCAGGGGTTTTTATGCTGAATCAGTTTGAAAAGGGAGATGCCCTGTCGTCCATGTTTTTGGGTCAGCTTCTGTGTGGTGTGGCACTCTCGCCTCTGGTCTTCCGGGAAACAGAATTTAGCGCAGGCGTTCTGACTGCTGTTTTGGTTCTGGGAGCCGTTCAGGTCGGCCTTGCCTATATTTTCTTTTCCATCGGTATCCGCTACACAGATCCCGTGTCCGCTTCGATCATCAACGCGGTGGAGCCGATCATGAATCCCATCCTGGTAGCTTTGTTTTACGGGGAAAAACTGGGACGTCTGTCTCTGGCAGGCGCGGCCGTTGTTATTGGCGGCATTCTGTTCTATAACATCGGCGG
>CACZSZ010000097.1 GCA_902783945.1 uncultured Lachnospiraceae bacterium | reverse complement strand
TTGCGATAAAGCGGTCTATTTTGGCAATAATGTCAGCCATTCCCATAGAAGATCCAATAAAATGTGGAGAGCAAATGTGAAGGCTGTTCGTGTCAAGACGCCGCAGGGCAACCGCAAGATGAATATCTGCACAAGCTGCCTTCGCAGCGGCAAGGTAGAGCGTGCCTGAGAATATGTATATATGCAGCATGAAAATATGGAGTTTCGACAGCTGTCGGAGCTCCATTTTCTGAAAGGAGGTCCATCACTATGAAGGGAAAGGTAAAATCCGATCTCGGTGATATTGTCATCAACCCGGAGGTCATAACGACATATGCGGGCAGTGTGGCAGTTGAATGTTTCGGCATCGTCGGCATGGCGGCTGTCAATATGAAAGATGGACTGGTCAAAATTCTGAAAAGAGACAGCCTGAAACACGGCATTCATGTATCTATCAATGACAACCGGATTTCTATCGATTTTCATGTGATCGTGGCATATGGTGTCAATATCGGTACGGTCGCACAGATTCTGATCGACAGCGTCACATATAAACTTGAAGAGACGACCGGCATGAAAGTGGATAAGATCCGTATCATTGTAGAAGGTGTCCGGATCATCGACTGAAAAAGGAGGAATTATTGTGTCTGTTAAAGCACTGAATGCAGAACTCCTGGCTCGGATGGTGATCGCAGGAGCACAGAATCTTGACCTTAAAAAGGACTGGATAAATGAATTGAATGTGTTTCCGGTTCCTGACGGAGACACCGGCACCAATATGACCATGACGATCATGTCTGCCGTTAAAGAAATCAACACTTTGCCGGATATCAATATGAATGATCTCTGCAAGGCTGTTTCTTCCGGTTCTCTGCGGGGGGCCCGCGGAAATTCCGGAGTTATTCTTTCACAGCTCTTCAGGGGATTTACAAAGACAGTACGCGGCAAAGAGGAAATTGACATCCCGCTTATCGCAAACGCCTGTGAACGTGCCGTGGAAACGGCCTATAAAGCTGTTATCAAGCCGAAAGAAGGAACGATCCTTACTGTGGCTAAAGGAATGGCCGATATTGCACGGAAGCTGGAAAACAATCAGATGCAGCTGGATGAGTACATTTTCTCTGTCATCAATTACGGAAAAGATGTACTGGCCAGAACACCGGATATGCTGCCAGTTCTTAAAGAGGCAGGTGTCGTAGATTCCGGAGGACAGGGTCTGATCGTTATCCTTGAG
Organism: uncultured Lachnospiraceae bacterium; assembly: GCA_902783945.1. Classification (GTDB taxonomy): domain Bacteria; phylum Bacillota; class Clostridia; order Lachnospirales; family Lachnospiraceae; genus Bilifractor. Next base: position 10,563 of record CACZSZ010000097.1, on the reverse strand, counting down.
GGTGCTTATGATGCACTTATGGGAAAAGAAATCCAGGGTGCAGCTGCGGCAGATAATAAGGCATCTGCTGTTGAAACGCCGGCAGCCGGACAGGATGCAGAAGCGATCCGTTTTGGATATTGTACGGAATTTATTATTGATCTGACTAATCCTGTGTCGGAATCGGAAGTCACATCATTCCGTAAGTATCTGGAATCAATGGGTGACTCAATTGTTCTTGTGCCGGATCCCGAACTGATCAAAGTGCATGTACACACCAATGATCCGGGAAAAGTCATTACACGCGCATTGACATTCGGCTCGCTGTCCAGCATCAAAATCGACAATATGCGTCTTGAGCATCAGGAGAAGGTGATCCGTGATTCAGAAAGAACGGCAAAGCTTCAGAAAATCGGGATCATTGAACCGCCGAAACAGATGGGCTTTATTTCTGTGTGCGCCGGGGAAGGTTTTTCCGAGATTTTCAAAGGCCTGAATGTAGATGTTGTGATCGAAGGCGGACAGACTATGAATCCGAGTACGGAAGATCTGCTTAATGCGATCGATCAGGTGAATGCTGAGAACGTCTTCCTGTATCCGAATAATAAGAACATTATTATGGCGGCAAACCAGGCACGTGAACTGGTTCAGGAAAAGAATATTGTCGTTATTCCGACAACGACTGTGCCGCAGGGGATCAGCGCTATCCTGTGCTATGATCCGGAAAGTACTGTTGAAGAAAATCAGGAAGCGATGAAACAGATGATCACCCGCGTGCGTACAGGTGAAGTGACGTATGCTGTGAGAGATACTCATATCGACAATGTTGAGATCCATCAGGGAGACATTATGTCGGTAGGGGATGATGGACTGCTTTCTGTCGGAACAGAAATTCAGGATGTGGCAGTTGCCTCGGTAGAACACATGATGTTCAGCGAAGCGGAATTGATCAGCATATATTATGGCAAGGACTTTTCCGAAGAAAACGCAAGCCGTCTGGCAGAGATACTGTCGGAAAAATATCCGGAATGTGACGTCGAAGTCGAGAATGGCGGACAGCCTGTCTATTACTGTATTCTTGCAGTTGAATAAAAAAGTTTTGAACAATACACCTTTAACCGAATTAAACGGGGTCGGACCCAAAACAGCAGAGCTCTTCCTGAAGATCGGCATATCTTCTCAGGAAGAGCTTCTGCGCTGTTATCCCCGTGATTATGACGTATTTGAAGACACAGTGACGGCCGGTTCGGTTATTGTCGGAAAGAAGAATGCTGTTCTTGGGCGTGTCAGACAGAAACCGACAGTAAGACGATTCGGAAATAACAGTATAACCATGATCAGCCTGTCAGACCCGGACGGTGTTCTGCAGGTAAACTGGTATCATATGCCGTATCTTCGGAATACTCTGCACGTCGGGAAAGATTATGTATTTCGCGGTACGGTACTGGAAAAAAACGGAAGAAATATTCTGCAGCATCCTGAAGTATACAGCCCGGAAGAGTACACAGCGATGAGCAGGCAGATGCTTCCTGTCTATACTCTTACGGAAGGGCTTTCGTCAAAAACATTCCGGAGGGTAATGAAACTCGCATTGCAGAATGTTGATCTTGTGCAGGAAACGCTTCCCGAAATGATCCGCAGACAGGAAGATGTGTGTTCTGTAACGGAAGCACTCTCTGCGATCCATTTTCCGGACAGCCACGAGTCGCTCATGCGCGCAAGAAAACGACTTGTATTTGAAGAATTCTTTTTCTTTCTTCTTGCCGTCTCTTACATGCGTCTGAAACTGAACAGGGCAGAGAACATGTATCCGATGCCGGGATCCGAATTGCCGGATGCACTTCTCAGCAGCCTTCCGTATGAGCTTACTGCTGCGCAAAAACGCGTATGGAAAGAAATATCAGATGATCTGAACGGACCGTTTCTTATGCACCGGCTGATCCAGGGAGATGTCGGAAGCGGGAAAACGATCCTGGCCTTTCTGGCGATGCTCCGTGCATTTGAAAACGGCTTCCAAAGCGCACTCATGGCTCCGACAGATGTACTTGCGACCCAGCATTTTGAAACCATGTGCCGTCTGCTGGAAGAGCAGGACATTCACAATGTATGTCCTGTGCTGTTGAAGGGAAGCATGACGGCAAAGCAAAAGCGTGAAACAGGAGCTCTCATTGCGGAAGGGAAGGCGCATCTGGTCATCGGGACGCATGCCCTGATCCAGGATGCCGTATCGTATGCTGAGCTGGGCCTGGTCATAACCGATGAACAGCATCGATTTGGTGTGCGGCAGAGAGGACAGCTGACGGAGAAAGGAAACTCTCCGCATGTGCTTGTCATGAGTGCGACGCCGATCCCGCGCACATTGTCCATGATATTGTACGGTGATCTGGATATTTCTGTACTGGATGAACTGCCGGCATCCCGTCTTCCTGTAAAAAACTGTGTCGTTAATACGGATTACCGTGAGGCTGCATACAGATTTATAGAAAAAGAAGCCGGGAACGGCCATCAGATTTATGTGGTTTGCCCGATGATCGAACCAGGCGAAGACAGTTCCTGTGAAAACGTTCTCGAGTACAGTTCAATTCTCACAGAACGATTCGGAAACCGGTTTCCCATTGCTGTACTGCATGGCAGAATGAATACGGAAGAAAAGCAGAAGGTCATGGAACAGTTTGCGGACGGCAGTATCAGGATACTTGTATCGACAACAGTTATTGAAGTTGGAATAGATGTGCCGAATGCAACCGTCATGATGATCGAAAATGCGGAACGTTTCGGACTGGCACAGCTGCATCAGCTGCGCGGACGCGTCGGACGCGGAGACGCACAGTCATACTGTATATTTGTACAGGGTAACGGGAAAAAGGAAATTGAAAAAAGACTGGAAATACTTGACCATTCCAATGATGGTTTTTATATCGCTGAAGAAGATCTGAAACTTCGCGGACCGGGAGATCTGCTGGGAGTTCGCCAGAGCGGAGAGACTCAGTTCCGGCTTGCGGATATTTATCATGATGCGGAACTTCTCAATAAAGCAGACCTGGCTGTGCAAAAACTGCTTGAAGAAGATCCGGAACTGGAACAGCCGGAGCATCAGATCCTGTATACTATGCTGGAACAACAGGTAAATAAACCATTTGAGACGGCAAGTAAGCATTTTGAATAATGCAAAATGCTAACAAAAATTCAGAACAAATGCAGTGTTTCCGTGATAATAACGAAATCGTGCGGAAAACTTGAAACTTAAATTAAAAAGGAATAATATGTGCTAAGTATAGTACACTATTTGTATACAATAATGTATTTTTTCAAGGAGGAGAGTAAACATGGCTGAAACAAAAAAGACAGCAGCGGCTGTTGAGAAAGCTGCTGCAGCTAAAGAAACCGTAAAGGCAGAGACAAAATCTACTGTTAAAAATGTAGAAGAAAAAGTCAAAGCAGCAGCAAAAAAAGTCGTTGACAAAACTAACGAAGTGAAAGAAGCGGCAGAAAAGAAGACAGCTGCCAAAAAGACAACTGCCAAAAAAGCACCGGCTGCTAAAAAAGCGCCGAAAACAGAAGTCGTTCTGCAGTATGCCGGCAAAGAAGTAAAGTATGCCGATATGGTCAAAAAGGCGACACAGCTCAGCAAAAAGGCTATCAAGACAACAGTCAAAGATATCAAGATCTATGTCAAGCCGGAAGAAAACATGGCCTATTATGTAGCGAACGACGGCGAACAGATCGGCAGTTTCCAGATCTGATCAGGTAACCATTTCCTTTTTTGCAGTATGAGAAGTATTTCAGCTGTAAAAAAGGATTTTTTATGTGTAAAACTACATAAAAACAGCGAGGATTCTTGCTGAATGCTTGTGCATTTGTTATAATCATTTTGCGGATTGTATATAAATACGGAGGCTGCGGATGAATATAGGAATATTAGCACACAACAGCAAGAAAAGTCTTATTGAAGATTTTTGCATTGCCTATAAAGGAATCCTGATGAAACACGAAATCTATGCAACCGGTACGACAGGCCGGCGCATAGAAGAAGTGACCAATCTCAGGATCCACAAGTTTCTTGCGGGCAGTCTTGGGGGAGACAAGCAGTTCACGGAGATGATCGAGCGCAATGATATGGATCTTGTGATCATATTCTATAATCCCGTGATCGAATCAAGAAGAGAGCCTGATGTCGTCGCCATCACACATGCCTGTGATCAATACAACATCCCTGTCGCTACCAATATTGCCACGGCGGAGATGCTGATCCTCGGACTGGACCGCGGAGATCTTGACTGGCGTATGCAGTCCGGATCCGATCCTGTCATGTGAATATTTTCAGGCATACGGCAGGGTACATATCTGATGAGAGTTATTGCAGGAAAATGCAGAAGCCTTCCGCTTAAGAGTGTGCCGGGAAAGTCTACCAGACCTACGACAGACCGTATCAAGGAAACATTATTTAATATTCTTCAGTCTCACATTCCGGGTGCTGTCTTCCTGGATCTCTTCGCGGGAAGCGGCGCCATTGGGATCGAAGCACTCAGCCGCGGTGCAGGAGAGGCCTGGTTTGTCGAGCATGACCGCAGCGCAGTGCGCATAATACGGGAAAATATTCGATTCACCAGACTTGAAGCAAACGCACATGTCCTGCAGATGAATGCCGTCGATGCGGCGGAAATGCTTGCGGGAAAGGCTGTATTTGATGTAGTTTTTCTGGATCCTCCGTATGATCAGGGACTGGAAAAAACAGTGTTGGAATCATTCTGCGGTTCAGGCTGTATTCACAGTGATACATTGTTTGTCATTGAAGCTTCCCTTAATACGGGATTTGACTGGCTGGAAAACTGCGGGTATATGATGCTGAAAGAAAAATGCTATAAAACAAACAAACATGTTTTTGTCAAACCAATTAAAGGAGCCGGCATAATATGACTATTGCTGTTTATCCGGGAACATTCGATCCGGTCACATTCGGACATCTTGATATCATTCAGAGAGCTGCACATTTGTACGATAAACTGATCATCGGAGTTTTGCATAATTCCGAAAAAACTCCGTTGTTTTCTGTAAAAGAACGTGTTAATATACTTACGAAAGCAACGGAAGATATCGCCAATGTCGAAGTTTGCTCCTTTGAAGGACTGTCTGTGGATTTTGCCAGGAATGTCGGTGCTAAAGTAATCGTCAGAGGGCTTCGCCTGATCACGGATTTTGAGTATGAGCTGCAGATGGCTCAGACAAACCGGAAACTTGCGCCGGATGTAGATACAACGTTTCTGTATACCTCTCTCCAGTATTCATATCTGAGCTCCACAACGGTCAAAGAGGTAGCCCGTTTCGGCGGAGATATTCGCGAATTCGTTCCTGGTTTCATCGTAGAAGAAATAAAGAAAAAGCTGGAAGCAGGGGATAAGGAGAATAGGAAATGAGCAGCAGCAGAATTGAACAGATCATTGAAGAAATCGAAGAGTATGTTGAGAGTTGCCGGTATCAGCCGCTGTCCACTACAAAAATCGTTGTAAATAAAGAAGAACTGGAAGAACTTCTCCGTGAGCTTCGCCTGAAAACCCCGGATGAGATCAAACGTTATCAGAAGATTATTGGGAATAAGGACGCGATCCTGGCAGATGCCCAGTCAAAAGCTGACAATATCATAGCAGAGGCCAATGCAAAAGCAGATATGCTCGTGCAGGAGACGGAGATCATGAAAACGGCCTATGCACAGGCAAATGACACAGTCAATGCTGCCAATAAACAGGCTCAGGACATTCTGGATTCCGCACAGGCCGATGCCAATAATATCCGAACCAGTGCGATCAGCTATACGGATGAATTGCTTTCCAACATCTCGTCTATACTGGGAAATACCATTGCGGAGGTCGGAGAAAAATACGGAGATTTCTCATCTGCCATCCAAAGCTATTATGATCTGGTAAATCAGAATCGGAGTGAGCTGTCTCCCATGGAATCTACCGTTTCCTCTTATTCTGCCGATCAGGCGGATGATTATGAAGAATAAATCCAGAACGATCTACACCAGCTCATTCCGGAAACGGAATGGGCTGTTTCTTTTTTTGCAGAAGCGAGGAAACTGATGGATATATTACTCTGGCATAAAATATTGCGTCCTTATGAGATGGCAGTTGCTGAGCTGTTGATGAAATTCCGGCATCTGAAGTCGGAATATCAACAGAGGGGTGAATATTGTCCTATTGAACAGGTGATTGGCAGAGTAAAAAGTGTCTCCAGTATTCTGGATAAAATGCAGCGCAAACAGGTTGCCCTGGATGATATGGAGGAAAAAATCGAAGATATTGCCGGTATCCGTATTATCTGTCAGTTTGTGGAAGACATATACCGTGTATCCGGTGTGATCGCTTCCCGCAACGATATGCGCGTCACAGAAGTAAAGGATTATATACGGAACCAGAAGGAAAGCGGATATCGCAGTTATCATCTTATAGTCCTGTATACCGTACAGACCCTGGACGGCCCGCGGGATGTTCAGGTGGAGATACAGATCCGCACGATGGCCATGGATTTCTGGGCGACCGTCGAACATTCTCTGCAGTATAAATATCAGGGGAGGATCCCGGAGAAAGTAGATATCCGGCTTTCCAATGCAGCCAGCGCCATAATTTCCCTGGATAATGAGATGTCTTCTGTACGGGATGACATCATGGACGCACAACTTTCCTCAAGACTTCGGTACAATCTTGTCGAAGATATTGTTGAGATGATAGAGAAACTGTATCAGTACACGACAAGACGTGAAGTGGAAAAAATACAGGATGAATTTTACCGTGTATATCAGATGAACGATATTGAAGAATTGATCCGCTATCACAGCGAGCTTGACCGCATAGCAGAAGCCTACCGCATACAGAGCAACCGTCATGGAGAAGGAGTAAAGATCATTGAGAACTGAAAAAGGATGCGCGGGCTATATACAAAACCAGCAGCGTATCCGCACGATCCGCACAGTCATTCTCTTCGCGGTGGTTTTTGCAGTTTTTGGGACAGGCATGTTTCTGAATAACGGTGACCGCCGTAATATTTTCAGCATCATAGCCGCTGTTTTATGTATACCGGCTGCCATGTCTGCCGTGTCAATGATCATGATGTTGATACGAAAGCCGGTAGCCTCTTCTTTTGCAGAAAGTGTCAGAAAGCAGGCCGGTGATGCATGTGTTTTGATGGAGTTATATGTCACTACAACCGATCAGGGATTGTATATTCATGCTGCGGTCATAAGAGATGACCAAATGGCAGCGTATGCCCCGGACTCTCGTTCTGCGAGTGTATTTGCCGCCTGTTCCTCATATATCCGCAAAGCATTAAATCAGGTCTGCGGACCTGTTGATGTATTTATCACTGGAAACCTTGAGGAATTTCAGAGTAAGGTATCGGAACTTGCATCGGAAAAGACAGAATATCCGGAGCTCCAGGATGAGATCGCGCAGACACTGCTGTCACTGTCTCTGTAACCTGACTTCATATTCGGGAGCTTGACAAATGCGTGAAATCCGTATCAGAAAAGAAGAGAGCGGACAGCGTCTTGATAAATTTCTGCGGCGGTTTTTGCCAGGGGCGGGAACCGGCTTTATTTATAAGATGCTCAGAAAAAAGAATATTCTTCTGGATGGAAGAAAAGCTGAAGGCAGAGAGATCCTTCAGGAAGGAAGCCTGATAAGGATCTATTTTTCTGATGAAACACTGCAGGCTTTTCAGGCTCCGTCCGGATCAGCTATTGGATCAGAAAAGGCTGTACTTCCCGACGATGCCGTTGTTTATGAAGACAAAAACCTGATGATCATTAATAAACCCGCCGGGATCCTGACACAGAAAGCATCAGACCAGGATATTTCCCTGACGGAAATGGTTCGCTTCCGATTGTTGGAAAAGGGAGTGCGGTCAGAAGAAGACCGGTTGTTTTATGAACCCGGACCAGCCAACCGGATAGACAGAAATACAAGTGGTCTCGTCGTCTATCCGCTGACACTGTCTGCTGCAAGGCAGATTTCACAGATGTTCCGGGAACGTACTATTCACAAAAGGTATCTCACGTTGGTCGCCGGTGAATACAGAGGTCCTGAGAGACTGACCGCCTGGTGTATGCGCAATTCTGATCTTCGGAAAACGGAAATTCTTTTTCATGAGCAGAAAGGGGCAGACCGGATCGAGACAATCTGTGAACCGCTTGTCACTAAGAAAAATCGTACTCTTCTCAGGGTAACACTGGTGACTGGCCGGACTCATCAGATCCGCAGTCATCTTCAGTCCTGTGGATATCCGGTCATCGGTGATCCGAAATATGGACGGTATCTTAGGGACGGAAAACAAAAAAGTCGGCAGACAGAGGACGATCCCGTACCCGCAACTTCCCTGCGGCGGCAGTTCCTGCATGCCTGGCAGATGGAATTTCCTTCCTGCGGAGGTGCTGCGGCTAAAGTGTCAGAAGGCGTATTTACAGCACCGCTTCCCCGGGACCTGCTGAACGAGTTATCTGCATGCGGGATCCGGTTTTCTGAAGACAGTATTAAGCAGGATGTTTTGAACTGATCACTAAAAAAGCAGACAGAGAGGACGCACATTGAAAGATAAAGAAAACCTGAATAAACAAAATACAGAACAAAACACATCGAAATGGAAAGAAGTCTGGGAATATGTACGGATGATTGCGATCGTTGTAGGCGTGACTCTGATCGTGGAAACACTTGTGATCGTAAATGCTGTCATACCTTCTGCCTCCATGGAACCGACTATTATGACGGGAGATCATATTTTTGGAAACAGACTGGCTTACAAATTCGGTGATCCGCAAAGATATGATATAATCATTTTCCGCTATCCGGATGATGAATCCCAGCTGTTTATCAAAAGGATCATTGGCATGCCCGGGGATACTGTGGAAATCCGGGACGGAGACGTATTTATCAACAATTCAGAAATACCGCTGAGTGATGAATTCTGTTCTGTCCATGATATGACAGAACTTAATATGAACAGAACTGTTCTGTCAAATCCGTTTACTGTACCAGAAAACTGTTATTTTGTACTGGGCGACAACCGTCTTAACTCTAAGGACTCCCGATACTGGAAAAATCCGTTTGTGCAGCGCGATAAGATCCTGGGCAAAGCCGTGTTCCGTTACTGGCCGTTTAATAAGATCAGTGTGATCCATTCATATCCAAGCCAGGAATGATCCGGGCTTAAAGAAAGAGTACAGAATGAGTACCTGGAAATCCAGAGGCCTCCGCGGCTCCACATTGGAAGAACTGATCAACCGTACCAATGAACAGTACAGAGAACAGGGACTTGCCCTGATCCAGAAAATCCCTACGCCGATCACACCGATCAATATGGATAAGGCGAGCGGTCATATCACGCTGGCTTATTTTGAACAGAAAAGTACTGTCGATTATATTGGAGCCGTGCAGGGAATTCCTGTCTGTTTTGATGCAAAAGAATGTCATACAGACAGATTTCCGCTTGCCAATGTGCATCCCCATCAATTCCGTTTTATGACTGATTTTGAACTTCAGAACGGAATTACTTTTCTGATCATTTATTTTTCTGCCAGAGATCTGTTTTACTATCTTCCCTACAAAAAACTTGCGGAATTCTGGGAACGCAGAGAAGCGGGAGGCAGGAAAAGCTTCCTGTTTACGGAACTGGATACGGCATTTCAGATCCCTCATCATGCCGGGGCTTTGATACCGTATCTTGACACTCTGCAATTTGACCTGATCTCCAGAGATAACGAAGAGTCTCTTTCCGTTGACGGTCCCTGCGCGGAACCGGAACATAACGAATTGGTTGACGGCGATTTAAAGTAGTAGTATAGTAGCATGGTAGCACACTGAAGTGTCATATGAACGGAGCTTTACATGATAAAAAAGCTGATTCACACACCGGAAGGCGTACGCGATATATTTGGGATCGAATGTGACAGAAAGCGATACCTTGAGCGTCAGATTGAAAAACTGATGCGGTCTTACGGATATCAGTCAATTGAGACGCCTACCTGCGAGTATCTTACAGTATTTGATAAAGAAGTCGGAACGACGCCGACAAGGGAATTGTATCAGTTCTTTGACAGGGAAGGGGATACGATTGCCCTGCGTCCGGATTTTACACCATCTGTAGCACGTGCTGCCTCCATGTATTTTTCTGAAGAAAACATGCCGCTGCGTTTTTGTTACCGCGGTAATGTGTTTATTAATCATTCAGGACTTCAGGGCAGGCTTCGCGAGAGTACGCAGATGGGTGTAGAGTATCTGAATGACGACAGTCCCGAAGCAGACGCAGAGATCCTTTCTCTTGTGGCCGCCATCATGCAGAAGACGGGACTGCAGGATTTTCAGATAACAGTAGGGAATGTAAATTATTTCCGGGCTCTGACAGAAGAAGCTGAACTGGATGAAGAGAATATCCTCGAACTGCGCGAACTTCTTTCCATCCAGAACCGGTTTGGTGCCCAGGCTCTGATTGAACGCCTGCGGCTGCGCAAAGATCTTGCGGAGGCTTTTTATCGTCTTCCGGAAATGTTTGGAGACGCCGGTGTCCTTGAAAAAAAAAAAAAAATTGCTCCCAACC
>CACZSZ010000096.1 GCA_902783945.1 uncultured Lachnospiraceae bacterium | reverse complement strand
TCAAATGTTCGCAATATGAAGAGAGTCTTACCGTACGCATAAGGGCTTGTTGAAGGAGGAATAGAAAATGGCAAGAATTAAAGGCGGTCTGAACGCCAGAAAAAAACATAACAGGGTCTTGAAACTGGCAAAAGGTTACAGAGGAGCCAGAAGCAAACAGTATCGTATTGCCAAGCAGAGTGTCATGCGTGCACTGGCTTCTTCTTATGCAGGACGCAAGCAGAAAAAGCGCCAGTTCCGTCAGCTGTGGATCGCACGTATTAATGCTGCGGCCCGTCTGAATGGCCTCTCTTACAGCAAATTTATGTATGGACTGAAACAGGCCGATGTTCTTCTTGACAGAAAAGTTCTGGCTGATATGGCTGTGACTGATAAAGAAGGATTTGCACAGCTTGTTGAAACGGCAAAAAAAGCAATTGCATAAAATTTTCATTGAAAGAAAACTGCGGCAAGAAATATAATATAAGGGGACAATTGCAGCAGATCGTGCAGGAGGGGAGGAAACAGTTTGAAAAGTAAACTGATTGCCTGCATACTAGGTTTGAGTATAATACTTTCAAGTGGAACAACAGTACTGGCAGAGGCAGAAGATGCGTCTGCCGGTTCTGATGTTCAGGGAACAGAAGCACCGCCGTCGACTCCTGTAGACCCACCGGCTCCCGAAAATCCGCCGGCTCCGGCTGATGAGAATCCGGGAGGCAGTGTAACACCTTCCGATGATTCGGGAAACACAGGCGGCAGCAGTTCTGAACAGGATCCTGTTCCAGATCCTGCTGATGTATCGCAGGGAGGAGAAGAAAACAATCCTTCCGGCGGAACGGATCCCAATTCTGTGAACGACGATTCCACAGTGGATCCGTCTCAGGATGTTTCTGTATCGGTTACTTTGGATAACGGCACGGTTGCAGAATCTGTCGATGACGGTACTGCACCGGCAGTCTCCGTCAGCAGTGCTGACAGCTCTGTATCAGGAGAAAGTGAAGAGCCGCAAGACGGAAAAGATGAGGATGAGGACAGCGAAGAAGAGGAAAAAAAGGAAATCCAGGTTGTGGGTTTTTCTGGTGTTGCAGAAATCGTTGTCAAAAAGAAACCTGCTTTAAAAGATGCGTTGGCAATGCTTCCGACAGTTGTGGAAGCGGTATTGTCTGACGGAAGCAGAATTTATGTTCCGGTGGACTGGTCATGTGCGTCAGATTATAACGATAAGAAAGCCGATCGGTTTACTTTTGCTTCTTCGCTAAAAAGAAACCCTGACGGCTCAATGTATAACATCGGGCATCCCATAGCTCCCGGAGTCAGGTTTCCTACGGCAAGTCTTGTCATAAAGACGGAATCGAAAGATGACACGGATGAGAAAAAAGATGCACGGAAAGAGTCGAAAGACCCTGTAGAAGAGGATGCCCCGCTTGTGATGGATGATGTCACGGCAGCTAATATCAGCCCGGATGAGGGGGAAGAAAAGGTATTTCTTTATCTCATGACGGAACTTGGCATCAACAGGGCTGCTGCCTGCGGCGTTCTGGCAAATATTCATTATGAGTCCGGATTTAATCCTCACGCAATCGGCGACGGCGGAACCAGCTATGGGATCTGTCAGTGGCATGCAGGAAGATATCTTTCTCTTGTCAGTTTTTGCAATGGGATAAAAATGCCTTACGGATCTGTTGATGGACAGCTAAAGTACATGGAAAACGAGCTGAATAACAGTTATCCTCATGTGCTTGATTATTTAAAAAATGTGCCGGATACAGAAATAGGTGCTTTTGATGCGGCATATTACTGGTGCTATCATTTTGAACGCCCGGCTATGATCCTGAGACAATCCACACTTCGCGGAAATGCCGCAAAGAATTCCTATTGGCCGCGCTACAAAGATGCCGATCTGGATATGCTCGAATTAAGAGGAAAGGTTTCTTCTGATCTGGGGGAAAACATTTCACTTGTAAAGAAGCAGCTGGAATCTGTGGCTGAAACAGAGAACCTCGCCGGCGATATGCTGGATGTGATCTTTGAAAGTGACAATTCGGATTCAGAAGCGAAAGAGCCGCTTGAAGCTATAAGTGTAACGGCGGAAGAGTCCCAAAACGCTCTTGCGGAAGACAGCGCAGTGCAGAAAAAAACTGATGACAGCGCAGTGCAGAAAAAAACTGATGACAGCGCAGTACAGAAAAAAGCTGATGATAACGATGGGATCACACTGATCGTTGTTGACGGAGATACCGATCTTCCTGATAATGAGGAAGAAGATCAGGAAGAGGTTCCCGAACGGCGGTTTTTTGAGGATCTTCAGAAATACGCAGATAACAGAACAACACAAAAAGCGGAAGAAGGCCATAAACTTTTTGCATTTTGACGATTGTCATTAAATCGCTGTGAGTATTTGTCTTATAACCATATTTTTTTCAGATACTCCATGCGGCTTCCCATACCGCAGAGCATGGCGTCCAGGATAACAGCAGCCGTCATGCATTCCACTACAACGACAGCACGGGGCACGATCACGGGATCGTGCCTCCCTTTTATTCGCAGCGTCGTGTTTTCTCCGGAAGATGTTATGGTCTGTTGAGGAGCAGAGACAGAGGGAGTAGGCTTGACAGCGGCACGGAAGACCAGTTCGGATCCGTCGCTGATGCCGCCGAGGATACCTCCCGCATGATTGGTCTTTTTTTTGATACCTTCAGGACCGCTGCAGAAAGCATCGTTGTTCTCAGTTCCGCGTGAGACAGCTGCGGCAAATCCATCACCTATCTCAATTCCTTTTATGGCACCGATCGAAAGAATCGCTTTCGCAAGAGAGGCATCCAGTTTATCGAACACCGGCTCACCGATTCCGGCAGGCAGACCGGTTACGACACAAGTGATCACACCTCCGGCAGAATCCTGATCTGCCATACAGGATTCCAGAAATCGAACTGCTTCTTCAGCCGCATTGGCATCTGGCATACAAAGCCTGTTCCGGTCAATCTCATCGGGATCAAAGGAACTAATCGTTATGGGACCGATAGAAGAAGTATAGGCCTGCACATGGATTCCGAGCTCCAGCAGTACTTTTGCTGCGACAGCCCCCGCCGCTACGCGGGCTGCCGTTTCTCTTCCGGAAGAACGGCCTCCGCCGCGATAATCACGGAATCCGAACTTGGCATCATATCCGAAATCGGCATGCCCCGGTCGATAAACGTGAGCAAGATCGCTGTAATCTCCCGAATGCTGATCCGTATTTTTGATCAGGATGGAGATCGGTGTTCCGGTCGTACGTCCTTCAAAGAGACCGGACAGAATTTCGGCCCGGTCTGCTTCGGAACGCTGTGTTGAAAAACGGGAGGTTCCGGGTTTGCGGCGGTCCAGATATTTCTGGATATCATTTTCACTGAGGGAAAGGCCGGCTGGACACCCGTCTATCACAACACCGATTGCTTTTCCGTGGGATTCCCCCCATGTGCTCATCCTGAACTGTCTGCCAAAAACGGATCCTGACATACTGATACCTCCTGTTTTACAGTACTGTAGCACAAGAAGTGTTTGTGCGCAACGCAAGAAAGGTGTATAGTATTGTGTGATATGTTTAAAAACAGTTCAGGAGAATGATAATGGACTTTTTGCATAAATGGGATCAGAAATTCGGAAAATATGCGATACCGCATCTGACCCGATATATCATAATGACATATATTGCAGGATATATTTTAATGCTGATCGGAGGGATCAATGGCACTTATAACGGGATCAATTCCCTGCTGATCCTCTCCTGGAGAGGCATTCTGCATGGTCAGGTGTGGCGGGTCTTTTCGTGGCTGCTGATCCCGCCGAATACACTCACCAGTTCGGCATACGATCTTCTTACGATCATAATGCTGTTTGTGTATTACCAGCTCGGAACCCTGCTCGAAAAAATGTGGGGTGATTTCCTCTATAATGTATATATTTTTGCCGGACTGGTCATGACTGTTATCGGCGCACTGCTGCTTTATCTGGGAACGGGTGTTGATTTCGGCGCAATGTTTTCAACATACTATGTAAGCCTCTCGATATTTCTCGGATTTGCCATGACTTTTCCGGAACAGCGGATGCTGTTTATGTTCTTTATTCCGATAAAGATCAAATATCTGGCGATAATAGATATCGGTTATCTGATATATGCCATAGTGCAGTATGCCCGTGTCGGGCTCCTTGTTCCGGCTCTGGTCATGATCGTCTGTTCACTGGCAGGACCGATCCTGTTTTTCTTCGGTACCAGAAAGAACGGTATGATCTACTTCAAAAACCGCGTCCAGAATAACCTGAAGCAGAAAATGCAGGGAGGTCCGTATACAGGAACTGCCGGAAGAACCGGCGGAAATACCCGGAATACTTCCGGGCGGAGTGAAAGAGGGGAAACTCAGAATCGTACCGGGAATCCTTTCGGACAGGCCGGGAGCAAAATTGACAGGACTACGTTTGCCGGACCAGGAGGACAAATGCCGGTACACCGGTGTGCCGTATGCGGCAGAACAGAACTGGATAATCCTGATCTGGAATTTCGGTTCTGCTCAAAATGCAGCGGGAATTATGAGTACTGCAGCGACCATCTGCAGAATCATATACATGTGCAATAGAGAAATACCATAAGCAATAAGGAAACATCAATGAGTAAAAAACCGTTCGTATCAAAAGAAAAACTGGAGGAAATTGCTTCGAAGATCCCCACACCGTTTCACCTCTATGATGAGAGAGGACTTCGGGAAAACGCAAAAGCAGTAAAAGAAGCATTTGCCTGGAATACGGGTTTTCGGGAATACTTTGCAGTAAAAGCAAATGCCAATCCGTTTCTTATCCGGATCCTGCATGAATACGGCTGCGGCTGTGATTGCTCTTCTATGACAGAGCTGATGCTCTCGGAAGCAATGGGGATAGTCGGCGACGAAGTAATGTTTTCTTCCAACGATACGCCAATCGAGGAATACAGGAAAGCAGCGGAAATCGGGGCTGTTATAAATCT
>CACZSZ010000095.1 GCA_902783945.1 uncultured Lachnospiraceae bacterium | reverse complement strand
GAGGGATTTGAACCCTCGCGCCGCTATTAACGACCTACTCCCTTTCCAGGGGAGCCCCTTCGGCCAGCTTGGGTACTTCTCCGAATTTGCATCAGCACGTATTGTACCGACCAATATGCCCTACGAACAAGGGATATACTACCATACAACCTTCGCTTTTGCAAGGAATTCATGCAGTTTTTCTTTCACGTTTCTGCACCGGGAGTCATATTCTTTATGTTTCGCTGTCCCGTCACAGTTTCTTCTTCAGTTCCGCCCGGTCGATCTTGCCGTTCAGGTTGTGCGGCATTGCCTCCAGATGATACCGCCGGTTCGGAAGCATATAGGAAGGCAGCAGCGCTTTGGCTTTCTTCTGCAGGTCTTTTTCTTCGATCTGCCCTGAATAAAACAATACGATCCGGCTTTTCTGGCTGTCATACAGGCAGCAGTTTTCTTCCACACCTTCGATGGAAGAAATACAGGCTTCGATCTCGCCCAGTTCAATACGCTGGCCGTGATGCTTGATCTGAAAATCTTTCCGGCCGGCATATTCCAGTTCTCCGAACGCATTATACTGCACCAGGTCGCCGGTGTGGTAGATCGTCTGCCGGTACGCCGTGTTGACAGGGTTCTGTGTGAATACCCCGGCAGTTTTTTCCGGATCTTTGTAGTAGCCATAGGTAATGGAGGGGCCATAGGCACACAGTTCTCCCATACCTTCTTTCTCGACAGCCTTTCCTTCTTCATCCAGAACCAGAATCCCTATATTTTCAAAAGGAACACCGATTGGAAGCGTTTCTGTCTCTTCAAATTCTCTGTCGACAATATAGTAGGTCGTGCCGTCTGTCGTTTCTGTCGGCCCGTACGCATTCACAAACATCGCTCCGGGCAGTGCCTCCTGCCAGGCACGGAGCTGCTTGACCGGCATGACTTCACCGCCGAACACCACTTTTTTCACGGAAGAAATATCTGCTGTTTTCAGCGCTCCCAGATTGGCCAGCAGGATCAGTGCCGAAGGCACCCAGTACAGGATCGTGATCTGTTTTTCTTCTATATACTGCATGAGCTTCAGCGGGAAGGAAAAATATTCTTTCGGTGCGATATACAGTGTGCTCCCGTTCCGGATCGTCGTAAAGATTTCCACAATGGACAGTACAAAATAGAACGGCGCCTGATTCAGAAACCGCTCTTTCTCGCTCAGGTCATATGCCTTTGTAACGGCATCCAGATAGGCGCAGACATGGCCGTGCGCGGTAACGACACCTTTGGGAACGCCTGTGGAGCCGGATGTAAACAGCACATACAGCAGATCCGTCGATACCATTCGCGCTGCGGTCCTCTCCAGATCTTCCTCCGATACCTCTGTCTGTCTTGCCTCCTCCAGGCTGAGCAGCCCGGCATCAGGCCAGATCTTCCCTATTTCTTCTGTGTCTTTCTCCCGGCACAGTATGACCTCCGGTTCCAGCGTCGAGAAAATCTTCTGCATACGGGCAGCCGGCATATTGGTATCGATCACCGTGTAAAAATTTCCGCTGTACGCCACGCCCAGCATGCACAGAATGCAGGCGGCCGACTTATCGACGTAAATGGCGACCGGTTTCTGAAACAGTCCGCGCAGGATCAGCGCCTGACCGATACTTCTGGCCGCATCACGAACCTCCCGGAAAGTCAGAGACTCCGCCGGATCCTCAAATGCTGTCCTGCTGCCGAACTGCTCTGCGGTTTTCTCAAGATAATCCGTTACGATCCGTTCCATTTTCCAGCTTCCTTTCTTTTGCGCTTTCTTTTGCGCTCTCCCAGCCTGTTCTGTCAAAAATCGGTTCTTAGTGCCGGCTGTTCAGCCCCGCAGTCTGTCGACCAGAGCTGCCATCCCGTCCACGGTGTCGAAATTTTCGGGAATGACCTCCTCCAGGGGGATCATGATCCCGAACTCCGCATTCAGCTCAGAGATCAGTGTCAGAATATCAAACGACTCCAGCACTCCGCCCGTCGCCAGATCTGTGCGTCCGTCCGCTTCCACACCCGGTTTGATATCATCCAGAATTTCGAGTATCGTTTCTTTTGTATCCATTCTGTTATGCCCCTTCTTTCATTTCTTTACACTTATCTGATATCAGTTTTTTTCTGCCGCTCCAGACAGCATATTGTTATTCTTCAGTATACTTCCCAGAATACCGGAAAACTCCCGGGCGCTGTCCCCGTTCAGGTGGCCGTCATAATCCACATAGTGCTCTTCCCTGTGGGAATATGCCTGTGTCAGTTCCCGGTTGAAATTCAGGTACGGTATCTGCTGGTCCCTGAAGTAATCGGAAAAATATGTCCATGCCCTCTCGAAACTCTCCGGATCCGCCTGCAGTGTTGTCTGAGGCAGCGGCATACTGACCGCAATGAAAGGAATATCCTTTTCCCGGCAGAGCCGGATCAGCTTTCCGAGATACTCCATGTTCTCCGGCGCCATGCGTTCCGCTGCAAAAGGCACATGGACCGGTGCGGGGAAGTTTTCCTGCGCGACGGGATATTTTTCAAGAAATCCGTTCTCATGATATTCCTGAATCTGCCCCTTCAGATATGATACATCATAATTCGCTGTCAGTCTCTGATAAAGCGTACTCTTTATACGGGGCAGCGATGTCTGCAGCGGATACTCATAATACGGAAAAAACAGCGTGCGGAAATCGTGGTCCTTCAGCAGGTCCTGAAAATACGCCAATTTTGCCTTCCCGGCCGGAAACTCATGATAAAACAGCAGGTAATTGTTCCCCACTTCTTTCTTTCCCATAAAGTATCCGGGATCGATATCATAAATAACAGCTTTCGGATCCTGTTTTTCCAAGGCCAGTTCCATCAGGTAATAGGCATCTGCAGGATATTCTCCGCCCACGCAGATATTGTGTCCGGAGAGCCCGGTACCTGTCAGCAGAGAATCCGGATCGATCCCCATTTTCCCGCAGGACGTCCCCATGATCAGCACGTCTCTCTGCTCCGTGGAAATCGTGTGAACATCGTTCCGCATAAATGTACAGGGATACAGTGCCAGGTTCAGAAAGATCAGGACGACAGCCACGGCAGTAAGAGAAAGGATCGTCCTGCCCGCTCTGCCGGTCCGCTTCCTCTTTGCGGCCGATTTCTCAGAATTGTGCATAGATAAAACCTCCCGCAGCCGCCATAGGACTGAAACTGACGATACAGAAAAGGAATACAAGACCGATCACGATCTGTACCGGCAATGCCATCCGTGACAGACTGTCCCGAATCCCGGTGCCCTGCTCCCGCAGTACGCTGATCACAAACAGCAGCACGACACCCAGACCGAGCGTCAGAAGTGCGTACGGAGTATAAACCGTTCCGAGTTTTCCGGATGAGATCTGCAGGAACTGGGAAGGCCGGAACTGCGTGAATGACCAGCCTATCATCCGGAAGGCCGTTCCGGCATGCGTCACACAGTCAAAATACCAGCTGAGATTGATCAGGACAAAGGTCCTGAGGATCATGAACAGATGCCATCCCTTTGATGTATCTGCGATATGCAGTTTCTCTTTTGCCTTCCTGTAGGGTTCCGCCATCAGGCTGCTGAAAGCGATGATCACGCCGTTATACAGACCCCAGCCGATATAATTCCACGAAGCTTCATGCCAGATACCGACAAGAAAGAACACAATAATACTGGAAAGGCAGATCGGCAGCAGCCGTCCTTTCTTTCTGCCGAATTTTTTCCGGCACCACATACCGAAACGATTCATGGCTTTTGAAAAATTCAGCGGATACATCACGTAGTCCTTCATCCAGGTACCCAGCGTGATGTGCCAGCGGCGCCAGAAGTCCGAGATCGACGTGGCAAAAAACGGCTGCCGGAAATTTTCATCCAGTGTGATCCCGAACAGCTGTGCGATGCCGATCGTGATGTCGATCCCGCCGGAAAAATTGCCGTACAGTTCGACCGAATACAGGAGAACACCGAAAACCGCGATCCCGGAGTGCGCTTCCGGATCTGCAAAAATTGCCTCCCGGTATATACCTGCCCAGCCTGAAAGCAGCATGACCTTGAACACACCCCAGAGGATCCTCCAGAGACCGTACCGGAAGTTTTTTCCGGCAAACGCATGCGGCGATGTCAGCTGGCCGATCAGTTTCCCATATCGCCCGATAGGTCCCTGTACGATCTGCGGAAAGAAAGAAACGAAAAGCGCATACTTTGCCGGGTTGGTTTCCGCGGCTGTCCTGCCCCAGTATACATCCAGCAGATACCCGATCGTCTGGAACGTATAATACGAAATACCGAGCGGAAGCAGCAGCCGCAGCACCGGCATCTCCGTATGAAAAAGAGCACCCGCATTCTGCAGGATGAAGTTTGTGTATTTCAATACAGCCAGCACGCCGAGATCCGCCAGAAGCCCCAGCAGCATATACGGCCGCGCTTTCGCCTTGGCCTGTGCTGTCGTTGTTTTGACCGGCAGACTCCCGTCCCCGGCCGAAGCGGCAGACTCCTCATTTTTAATCTGCTGGATCTTCCGCGCCGTCAGGAACGTGACTGCCGTGGAGAACAGCAGAAACAGTACGGCGGGGACACTTGCATACATATAAAACGCATAACTGGCTGCAAGAAGAACAATCCACTGCCCTTTTCCGGGCACCAGATAATAGACCAGTAGAATTATGATCAAAAACAAGGCAAAAACAGAGGATGTAAACGCCATATCCGTGCTTTCTGAATTATTTGTTCTAGAATGTAGTGCCTGCAGCGTAAGACATCCCCATCATAACAGCAAACCTTGTATCTGTCCAATTTTTCCCTCTGACCGCAGCTGCGGAAAAACGGGCATTTCTGTCTGTTTTAATAAAATTATAAAAACAACTGTAAACAAAGAAGCTGCAAATGGAGGTACATGATTATGAAAAAATACATCGCTGCACTTATGGCGGGAACTATGATCACAGGACTGCTGACCGGATGCGGTGCTTCCGACACATCGCGCATTGATACTTCTCCGAAGATCAGTGATTCCGCAAAGCCAGACCCGGTGCACCCGGAAACAAACGCCGGGACCTGCGATCCCGACGAAGGATACTTTTACGGAGAAAGCGGGAAGGACCGGAAATCTATCCTGGCCGATCCGGATCATTATGAACCTGGTATCAGCAGTCCGTATTATGATGAATACCATGCTGCCGCTGACAGCCGCTATGAAAGCGCTGTCCTGATGTATGATTACGAAGGCCGTGTATACAGTTCTGATTACGCAGATCTGGCATTCACACTGACCGGTGTATACGGAGCCGGCGCCGAAGAGGTCACTGTCGTCTTCCACAAATGCCAGTATACTCTGAGCGGTATTGATCTGGGAGAAGTATATACCGGGACTCTGTCAAAGATAGACGGGGCAAATTATGTAAATATGGACGGGTACTATATCTACGAATTCCCGTTTATGGATCTCTGGGAAGACGGAAGCCGCCATCCCGATACATTCTATCTGAAGTTTTCTTTCGGCAGCAGCGATACGGAATTCTGTGTAAGTGAGATCGGGCTGCTGAACGATACGATGTTCATGATGCCTTCCGATGTGACGGCATACACGGATTACAGCTATGACAGCTACGATGAGTACGCGGAATATTCTGAGGAGTATGACTATGCCTATTATGATGACTGCGAGGAATATTCTGAGGAATATGACTATGCATATTATGATGACTGTGAGGAGTATTCCGAAGATTACGGCTGTGACGATATCGTGTATACTCTGACCTCATGGGCCGCAGAATACTATGGCAGCATGACCGGCACATTCCCGGAATGCTGCGAATGTGAGTCTCAGTCTGACGGCATCTATATGCTGCATCTGTATAATATGGTCATAGCTGACGACGGCATCTCCCACACGGCCACACTGGCCTGGTACTGGGTCGATGCAGACGGAAAAGGAACCGATCTTCTCGGGAATGCGATCGATATCCACCCGTGACAGAGTCACCTGTTCGTGCTTATTTACTGATCATATATGGAACGACCCATGTCAGGATCAGGACCACCGCCACGATCAGGCCCAGCAGCGGGGCGAACCGCATGTAACGCAGTGTCTTTTTCCGTTCTGCCGGATCCCGCTCCGATTCCGGTATGACGAACAGTTTTGCGCGCTCCTCCCGCTCTTCTTCAGAAACTTTTGTGAGCGCCGAGCCGATCGCCATGCTGATGACATTCAGTACGATCCCCACGATCACCGGATCCAGGATAGCCGGCAGCGTCACATGGCAGATATTGGAATACAGCTTGAGTGCAAAGCATCCGCAGAATCCGACCAGCATGCCCGCAAAAGCACCGGTCTTTGTCACTCGTTTCGACAGTACACTGGCGAGCGCAACGGGCATCCAGGCGCTCGCCACGATCGCCCCGCCGAAATACATGATCCACAGGATCTGCGGCGGGTTAAAGACAGCCAGAAACAGTACGATCACACTGACAATGACCATCGAGATCCTTCCGATCCGGATCGAGCCGCTCTTTTTGCGGAAAATATCATTTGCCACAGAGGAACCCACCAGAGAAAGGAATGTGGTCGCCGAGGAAATGCCTGCCGCCAGCACACCGGTGAGGAGCAGTACGCCGAGGAATGCCGGCAGAATATGCATGGATGCCCAGATCAGCACATGCGAGGCGCTTTCCATCTCAGGATGATACAGGTTCACAGTCACTGCCGCCATGCCGGCAAGCAGCTGCAGAGCGAAGATCCCGAAAGCGGAAAAAACCGAGGAACGGACGACAACATGCTCATTTCTGGCCATGAGATACCGGCTTGACTGCCACGGCCCCACCATGCAGACAGAGAGCCAGACAATACCGTACACGATCCCCCAGATCACATTTTCTGCACCTGTCGGATACATATAGTCCAGTCTGCCGCTCCAGGCAAGCAGATCTTTGATCTCAAAATGATTCAGCTGTTCTACGGCGGAATACCAGCCGCCGCTTTTCCCGGTGATGACAAACACGGAAATGACCAGGGCTACCGTGAACACACTGAACATCAGCGTATCCGTGATCAGCACGCCCCGTGACCCGGAAGCCACCGTCACGACACTGAAGACAATGATCGCCAGGATCACGCAAAGATTGTACGAAACACCGGTCACCACATGCATGAGCGTGCCGACGCCCTGCACCACAGAGAGCAGGTATACGGTCATTGTTATGACAGCCGTAACCGTCGCCAGTCTCCGGACGTTTTCCGAACAGAACCGCTTGCCGAAAAACTCCGGTATCGTCATCACTTCTGTCCTGCGCAGATATCTGCCGAAAAATACGGCGCCGATGATATAGCCCGATACCTGCATCGTGGCGAGGATCGTCATGGGGGAAAACAGTCCGCTGTAGTATTCCCCGGCATCCCCCATAAACATGCCGGTGCTCACGTACGAGGCGATCATCGATCCTACGATCAGGAGGATGGGCGCGTTTCTTCCCGCCACATAATAATCATTGGCATTCTTCACCTTCCTGCTGATGAAAAACCCGATGACCAGATAGACACAGAACGAGATGATCATACCGATAAAATAGATATTCATTGTCTGTCTCCTTTATCGTTCTGATCAGAAAATTCTTTTTTTATACTTCTGTAGGATATCCATCCGCCAAACGCGATCCAGGCTCCCAGCGCTATGGCTATGACCAGTTCCATTTTTTTCTCCTTCTGCACTGTTCAGGCACTGCGTCTATTTCTCTACTGCCGCGTCCTGTTCATCCGCTCTTCACGGGACCGACGCCGGCCTCGTGTCTGTATTTCCGATCAGATAATCCGCATACGCCTTACTGATCTGCTCCGGCAGCAGGATATCCGGATCGACCTCAAATCCTTCTGCCGTGAGCTGGTCATATATGACAGCCAGATCATAATAGATATTGGAGTCAAGATCATAGTATTTCCCGTCGATCAGAGCGACTACCGTGCGGTGCAGAGCTCCGTATGATTTGTTCCCGTGATCGATATTCCGGCCCGGAACTGTCACCCAGGAACTGGTCAGACCCAGCTTTCTGGCAAAGCAATATGTAAGATCGGCATAGGCATAGCAGCTTCCGCCGCCCGTGTCGAGCATGCCCTCTGCCGTATGCGGCTCATCACTATAGGAGAAATACGTGCCGATATACTGCGTGATCACATAGGCTTTGTCGAAGCCGGACAGGGTATCAATATCGATCACCTGCTGTGCTCCCAGTTTGTACAGCTTCCGCAATTCTCTGTCAACCTTGCTGTTGACCGTATCGCCGTAAGGGATCCCCAGACTCTGCAGGCTCGGGAAAGTTTTTTCTTTGTTCTCGGAATAGGCCTCCGCCGCCGTCTGTCTGCACCCTCCCAGATCGGAAGCCGGCGCGCCCGCGCCTTTGTCCGTCAGCAGGATCTGTATGGCTTCCAAGCGATAAGAATACCCGGCCGTTCCGGACATGGCGCCGTTTTTTGTCCACCCCATCCATCCGAAATTCTGGGCATGTACCCGGTACCAGACATCATAGTGTTCCGCCATTTCTCCGGTGAGACGGATCTGTATGGCCTCCAGCCGCTTGGACTGACCGGATGTGCCGGCCATCTGCCCGTTCTTTTTCCATTCCTGCCAGCCGTATGTCTGCACATGCGTCCTGTATTCGATATTGCCGCCGTATGCCTGGTCTTTCAGGACGATATGGATCCCCTCCAGCCGCTTGGACTGACCGGATGTGCCGCTCATGTTCCCGTTATACGCATAGTCCTGCCAGCCGTAAGTCTGTACATGCGTGTTGTAGGCGACCCCGCGGCTGTTCTGTTCCGGGGCCGGCCCCTCATTTTTGGAATAGAACGCCGCTGGCCGGTCTCCTTCGCCGGCCGGTGCTGCACTTCCTTTCGGAAGGATCCTGATCCTGATCCCTTCGAGGCGGTACGAATATCCGGCCGTTCCGGCATCCGCCCCGTTTTTGGCCCAGTTCAGCCAGCCGAACTGCTGTGCATGCACACAATACCATACATCGTACTTCGCCGCATCACTGCCGGTCAGTTCGATCCGGATCGCCTCCAGCCGTTTGGACTGACCGGACGTGCCGCTCATTGTCCCGTTTTCTTTCCACGCGGTCTCCCATCCGTAGGTCTGGATATGTGTCATGTACCGGATCCCGAGATCCGCACCGCCGGAAACTTTAATTTCAATTCCCTCCAGACGCTTGGACTGTCCCGAGGTCCCGCTCATGGCTCCGTTTTCTTTCCATGAAGTCTCCCAACCGTAAGTCTGCACATGAGTCCTGTACAGTACAGAGGGGAGTTCTTCCGACGGAGCTCTCAGGAGTTCCTCTTCTGATTCTTCACTTTCCGCCGCTTCCGCAGGATCCGTCTGTTGTTCTTCAGCTGCTTCACTTTCCGCCGCGGGCGGCGCATAGAGTTCCTCTTCCTGCGCCTGCAGTGCAGCTGTTCCGCTGCCGAGCAGGAGCGCGCAGCTCACGGCAGCTGTCATTATTCTTTTCAGTACTGCTGTATACCTTTTCGTTCCTATCATATGCCTTTCCCTGTAAAACAAAGAAGCCTGCAAACCAGCTGGTCTGCAGACTTCCCAAGACACGCAGCGGGAGGGATTCGAACCCCCGTGGGGTTGCCCCCAAACGGTTTTCAAGACCGCCTCGTTATGACCACTTCGATACCGCTG
>CACZSZ010000094.1 GCA_902783945.1 uncultured Lachnospiraceae bacterium | reverse complement strand
TTGCCGATCGGCATATAGTGGAAATAGAAGCCGAACCGGGCGCCTTTTTCGGCGATCAGACGCATGAATTCGTCACTTGTGACAGCTTCGACATTTTCGCGTGTGTAGCAGATGGAAGTACCGAACAGGATGCCGTGTTTATGCAGCAGATCCATGGCATTCATGACGGCTTCGTAATGACCGTCGCCGCGACGTGCGTCGTTGGTATCCGGTGTGCCTTCGATCGACAGGAAGAACGTCATGTTGCCGAGACGCTCCAGTTCCTGACACAGTTCTTCATCGATCAGAGTGGAATTCGAGAAAGCGGCAAAGTAGCAGTCGTGGTGCTTTTCCATCAGTTTCAGAATATCTTTTTTGCGGACCATCGGTTCGCCGCCTGTCATGATATAGACATAGATGCCGAGCTCTTTGCCCTCGGTGATGATCTTGTCCATATCTTCGAAGGACAGGTTGTTCTTGTGGCCGTAGGTGCCGGACCAGCAGCCTGCGCAGTGCATGTTGCAGGCATCCGTCGGATCGAACAGGATCAGCCACGGAATGTTGCATTTATATTTCTCACGGTTTTCTCTGGTGATCTTGGTGCCGCGCAGGAAAGCTTCATAACCGAGGTTGAGCAGTGTCATTTTTGCAAAATGCGGATTGGTCTCGGCAATGATCCTGTCGATGTAGCTGAACCAACGGTTTTCCGGATCCTGGATACCGGCGCGGACCTTGTCCATAACACCGTCCGGAATTTTACCCTTGAAGAATTTTTCTGCAAGATCGGCGAGACGGAGATAGACTTTTGTCCTGTCTCCCTGATCTTTTTTGTGCAGATCGTGGACCAGGCCGGTCAGCATGATATCCATTGCCTTGCGCTCGGCGGCATGAGCCAGATTTTCCTTGATACTTGCCATACGCTTCCTCCCAAATCTTTTATTATCCCGGCAGAGACTGTTTCTCTTTACAACGGAAAAACAGCGGCCAACGTTCTGTTGTCCCCGGTACACATTTTTAAATCTGTTCTTTAGCCGTTATTATAACTATTCGGGCAGGAAATGTCATGGGACAGACTTGACTTTCCGTCTTATTAAAACGGGTAATTACCCACTTTCAAAGATGTGTTACACTGCACGGCGTTTTTGGTGAGCCATGCCTGCAGGTTCGCGGTCTTCGCCCGCTCACTGCCGCGGCTTTCGCCGTATGCAGGTAGCAGGGGCGGCCCTCCCTTTTCAGGGAAAGAGATTAGTATTACTTTTCAGCAATGATCTGATCGACATTGTCCTGATTGACACCGATGAACGGAACAAGGCTGAGCGGGTCGATCTCATTTTTGCCCATAACGATGTGATGGCAATTGCCGCCGCGGCAGAGGCGGAAGAAAAGAAAAGTGAGGCAGCGGTCATAAGCGTCGGCGGATATGATCTTCGGGGCAGTGATCTGGAAGCGGTAAAGGATGGCAGGCTGAATGCGGCAGTCTTCTGTCCGACAGGAGGGAGAGAAGCCGTGCAGCTGGCTGTGAGGATCATCCGGGAGAAGGAATTGCCGCCGGAAACGGTATATCTGGAACCTGTTCTGGTGACGGCGGAAAATGTGGATGAGTATCTGCATGCAGAGGAGGTAGAAGGATGAGAGTGAGATGGATCGCCGCTGCCGTCCTGTTGTTCTGCGGAGCATTTTTCTGCCTGGACGGCTGTGCTTC
This sequence comes from uncultured Lachnospiraceae bacterium, assembly GCA_902783945.1. Classification (GTDB taxonomy): domain Bacteria; phylum Bacillota; class Clostridia; order Lachnospirales; family Lachnospiraceae; genus Bilifractor. The sequence continues at coordinate 4,944 of CACZSZ010000094.1, read as the reverse complement.
GAAAGACAGTACGTCGGTTCCGGCTCCGGCAGAGGCAGATATAACGCCGGTGCCGACAGAAGAACCGGTCCCGGAGGGAAACGTATTCCGGGTGGGTATCTCCCTGCAGGATGAGTCGCCTTTTGTCATACGTGTCAGCAAGCGTCTGCAGGCTCTGCTGTCAGAGAAAAAACCGGATATTGAATATGTGATCTACAACGCACAGCGGATTGCGAACGCCCAGATTTCGCATGTACAGTCTTTTATTTCCAATGAATTCGATCTGGTGCTTCTTGACCCCATCTCCTATGAGGACTGTGCGCCGGCTGTTGAGATGCTGAAAGAAGCGGAAATTCCTCTGATCGTTTTTGTTACCGATGTGTATAATCCCGACAATTACGGTTATAAAGTCGGATCCAGCCATTATGAATCCGGTGTGATCGAGGCAAGAATGGCGGCAAAAGAACTGGATCCGGAACAAGGAGTTTGATGCGGTACTGTCGGAAAACGACAACATGGCGCTCGGAGCCGTAGAAGCGGTATATGAGGCGAACAAAGAAGATGACATCCGGGTGTACGGGGTAGACGGCGATATGAATATGCTGTACAGCGTGCGGAACGGCCGTGCGGCAGGCACAGTATATCACGACGCCATCGGGCAGGCGGAAGTTACGATAGACAATGTGGAAGAATACATTGAGGTCATGGAAAAATACGGATGACTTGAGTTTTTTGCAGATCTGTGATATTAGTTATAAGAACGGGCAAAGGCGTCTATTCAGAGCCTTTGCCTACTTTTTATTCAGGAGAAATACGTATGTGTGGTATTTGCGGTTTTACAGGCCGATGTGAAGAACGGGAACAGGTGCTCGACAATATGATGACCCGGATCATCCACCGGGGACCGGACGGCGCCGGGACGTATATGGATGAGCAGATCGCCATGGGTCACCGCAGGCTGTCGATCATCGATCTGGCCACCGGTGATCAGCCTATGAAAAATGAGGACGGCAGTCTGGTCATCACCTTTAACGGGGAGATCTATAATTACCGGGAATTGAGGGAAGAACTTCTGGCGGCCGGACATGTCTTTGCTAATCAGTCCGACACGGAGGTGCTGCTTCACGGCTATGAAGAGTGGGGTGAAAAACTGCTTGACCGTCTGCGCGGCATGTTTGCGTTTGTGATCTGGAACAACAGGAAAAAGGAATTGTTCGGCGCGAGGGACATGTTCGGGATCAAACCATTTTATTATTCGAAGATCGCAGGACAGTTTCTGTACGGATCCGAGATCAAAAGCCTGCTGGAATATCCCGGCTATACCCGCAAAGTGAATACGGAGGCACTGGAGGAGTATCTTTCTTTTGAATACTCTGTTCTTCCCGAGACATTTTTCAAGGGAATCTTCAAGCTGATGCCAGGGCATTTTCTGAGATGGAAAGATGGAAATCTGACGATCACAAGGTATTTTGATCCGATGCTTACACCGGAAGAAAAAGTGGATCACGAACAGCTGATCGACGAGATCGACCGGACACTGCAGGAATCCGTCCGTTATCATATGGTCAGTGACGTAGAAGTCGCATCCCTCCTGTCAAGCGGTGTCGATTCCAGCTATGTAGCCTGCCATTTCGGAGGCAGCCGCACCTATACCGTCGGGTTTGATTATGAGAAATACAATGAGATACCGTACGCGGAAAAATTGTCGGAAAGACTCGGGATACGGAACTGCAGCAAAGTGATCACGACAGAAGAGTATTGGGAAGCATTGTCCCGGATTCAGTATTTTATGGATGAGCCGCTGGCGGACGCGTCGGCATCGGCGCTTTATTTTGTGGACCGGGAGGCGGCAAAAGACGTCAAGGTCATTCTCTCCGGGGAGGGGTCAGACGAACTGTTCGGCGGATATGTGATCTATCATGAGCCGATGTCTCTGGCAAAGTATGAAAAGCTGCCGAAGGGGCTGCGTAAGGCGGCGGCCTCGGTGACGGAAAAACTGCCCGGCCACCCGAAGGGGAAAGGGTTTCTGCAGCGCGGAGCCAAAAGTGTGGAAGAACGATTTATCGGCAATGCCAATGTATTCACGGTAAGACAGCGGAAAAAAGTGCTGCGGTACACAACGCCGGGTGCGGATCCGCAGCGTCTGACAGCACCTTATTATAATAAGGTAAAACATCTTCGGGATACGGAGAAAATGCAGTATATCGACCTGAATTTCTGGCTGGCAGGCGACATCCTGCTCAAAGCGGATAAAATGAGTATGGCTCATTCACTGGAGAGCCGAGTACCGTTTCTGGACCGCGGCGTTTTTGAATGTGCGAAGGGGATCCCTCTGTGTGAAAAGGTGACAGATAAAAACACCAAGGTCTGCTTCCGCGAAGCGGCACACCGATATCTGTCTGAGGAACAGGCGGAGAAGAAGAAACTGGGCTTCCCCGTGCCGATCCGGATCTGGCTGCGGCAGGATACATACTATGCAATTGTGAAAGCAGCTTTTACAAGTGCGGAGGCAGAACTGTTCTTTCATACGGATGAACTGGTAAAGCTTCTCGACGATCACAGAGCGGGGAAAGAAGACTATGCCCGCCACATCTGGGTCGTGTATATGTTCCTTCTCTGGTATAAAGAGTATTTCACGGAAGGCGGATGCAGTGTGACACTGGAAGAGGAGCGCGCAAGAGAACGTGCCGTAAGATAAATCCGCATTCATGTAAAGGGCGTTAAAACATTTTAAATGAAATAAGGTTGACAAACCGAAAGCAGAGTGCTACATTATCGATAAAGATATTAGCACTCTATCTTTTTGAGTGCTAACAGGTTAAGCAAGAGGAGCAAAGATGGAACTGGACGAGAGAAAGAAAATCATATTAAAAGCGATCATTCAGAACTATCTGGAGACCGGTGAACCGGTCGGCTCGCGGACGATCTCGAAGTATACGACACTGAATCTGAGTTCTGCGACGATCCGGAATGAGATGTCAGATCTGGAGGAAATGGGCTACATCCTGCAGCCGCATACATCCGCGGGAAGAATTCCTTCCGATAAGGGGTACAGGCTGTATGTCAATGAATTGATCGAACAGAAAAATCAGGAAGTTGACGAAGTCAAGGAACTGATGATCGAAAAGACTGACAGGCTGGAGAAGGTGCTCAAGCAGGTCGTGCAGGTTCTGGCAAAGAACACGAATTATGCGACCATGATCGCCGGACCGGCGTATCACCAGAACAGCATCAAGTTCATTCAGCTGTCGAGTATTAACGAGAACCAGATCCTGGCTACGATCGTGGCGGAGGGTAATCTGGTCCGCAATCAGGTGATCAGCGTCGATGAGCCGATCAACGAAGACAGCCTGCTGGAGCTCAACCTTCTGCTGAATACCCAGCTGAACGGGCTGACAATCGGTGAGATCAATCTGGACATGATCACGCGGATGAAACAGCAGGCCGGCATACACAGTGAGGTGGTCGCCAGCGTGGTGGACGCGGTCGCCGAGGCGATCCAGCCGGATGAAGAAGACATGCCGATCTTTACCAGCGGTGCGACGAATATCTTCAATTATCCGGAACTGGCCGATTCCGCAAAAGCCAGGGAACTGATCTCGGCCTTTGAGGATAAACGGGAACTGGCCGAAATGATACGGGAGACAAGCGCTGAGGATGACGGGACGGAGATAACGGCTTACATCGGTACAGAGTCACCTCTTGCTAATATGAAGGAATGTTCTGTTGTCACAGCACAGTATGAACTGGGACACGGCATGAAGGGAACGGTAGCGATCGTCGGACCGCGCCGGATGGACTACAAAAACGTTGTGGAAAATCTCCGGAACCTGAAAGCGCAGCTGAATACGATGTTCGGGAACGGAGAAGCAGTTCTCGAGGGACCGGTGGAAGAACCGCCCGCCGGGTCATAGCGGACAGACAGAATAAAGCGATATGCAGTGGTCTTGAAAAGGCAGACGGGAGTAAAGAATGAGCAAAGGTAAGAAAAAGAAGAACAGGCCTGCGCAGGACACAAAACCGAAAGAGACCGGGAGCATAAATACGGAAACTGAGGAGAGCGGACAGATGACGCAGGAAGAACAGAACAAAAACGAAGCGGAGATGACAGAAGAGACAGCAGCAGAGGAAACCGCAGAAAAAGAAGCACAGTGTGAAGTGAACAATGAGCCGGAAGCAGAAGAAGCGGCTCAGGAGGCACAGCCGGAAGAAGCGGCGGCAGACAGTGAGGAAACCGGTGAGTCCGGGGAGGACGCCAGGGACTATTTCAAAAAGAAAAAAGAAAAAGCGGGAAAGATTGACGAAAAGCTTGCGGATCTGACGGATAAGCTGCAGCGGCAGATGGCCGAGTTTGAAAACTACCGGAAACGCACAGAAAAAGAAAAAGCCACCATGTATGACATGGGGACAAGGGACACCATAGAGAAACTGCTGCCGGTTATTGACAACTTTGAGCGGGGACTTGCAGGAGCAAATGAAGAAGATCCGTTTGCGGAAGGCATGAAAATGATCTACAAGCAGCTGATGACGATGCTGACAGATCTGGGGGTCACGCCGATCGACGCGGCCGGGAAAGAATTTGACCCGAATCTGCACAACGCGGTGATGCATGTCGATGATGAAAACTTCGGAGACAATATCGTTGCGGAAGAACTGCAGAAAGGATATATGTTTAAGGATCACGTGGTCCGTCACAGCATGGTAAAAGTAGCCAATTGAGCGCGAAAATGCGAATGGCCGCAGCGATTTCGGGAGTACGAAGTACGGAGAAATCGGTATAGATGCGCGAAAGAATAAAGATACAGGAATACAGAACGACTTAGCATAGAAAATAAGATCAGGAGGAAAAGATCATGAGTAAAATTATCGGAATCGATTTGGGAACGACAAATAGTTGTGTAGCAGTTATGGAAGGCGGACAGCCGACAGTTATTGCCAACGCGGAAGGAAGCCGCACCACACCGT